>CAMKTM010000164.1 GCA_946415695.1 uncultured Prevotellaceae bacterium
CCTCGACGTCTGTGACGCGGTCGCTCCATCCGTTCATGATGACGGCAGGGCTGTGTGTCGTGAGGATAATCTGTACGTTAGGGTTGAGGTCTATCAAGAGGTCGAGCAACCTTTGCTGCCATTCGACGTGAAGGCTTACTTCCGGCTCGTCCATGAAAAGCACGAAGGGCCGGCCTTCTTGCACCAGAACGGTAAGCAGGATGATGAGCATTTGCTTCTCGCCGCTTGAAAGCTTATAAGAGGAAATGGTTTCACCATAACTGTCGAAATAAATCTCGTTCCGGTCGCGTTTGATGGTCTTGCCTGTCTCGCTAAACAGTTCGTCAACGATGTCCTGGAAATGTGACTTCTTGTTAGCAAGTTCTTGCACTTTCTTTGGCGCTTCAGGGTCTTGGCTCGTGAAGAGTTCCACCATACGGTTCGAGAGGTTGACCTGATAGTCGAGCCATTTGCGCTGCAAGTGATAGATGTGCAGGTCGAGCTCTGTCTGGAGCTGGACATCGGTGACCTTGTTCATCAGTTCGCTCGATAGGATAGGGCGGTCGAAGGAACGAATGACATCGAAATCCACGGACTTTGCATCGGCAGGGAAGAAGGTGAGGCGTACGCCGTCGTTGCGGCGCATTTCCTTGTCAATGTCGAGCAGATGAATGATGACGCGGTTCAGTATCGTGCTTTTGCCCACGCCGTTTACACCGCTCAGGATGTTCACTCCCGGCTGCAAGTCCCAGCAAATATGCTTGTGTCCGTTCCATAGTGCATCTATCTCAATGCGTTCAATGTATTGTCCGTTCATGTTAGGAAATTCGCATTATCTTATTTAGAATATGGTTGTTGAGTTCCAAGGATAGGTTTGGGCACCGACGGAGAAGGTGCCGAGGGCGCGTTCCAACTTGTCTTGTGTCAAGGGGATATGGCACATTCGTGCGCTGTCGCGACCGATGTACTTGCGTATCTTGTTGGGAAGTTTCGCCCAGTTGTCTTCAACGGAATGGTCGTCGAGTTGCACTTTGTCAACGTAAGCGATGATAACCGGCAAGTGAAAGCGGTTCACCGCCTTGCTGATTTGCCAGTTGAGGATAGGGCTTTCCACGTTTGTGATGGGCGAGACAAGCACGAGCAGGTTGTCGGCCTGTGCCATGAGGGCAAGCAGGCGAGTCTTGACAGTACTATCGACGAGGTCGTCGTGTTCGCTGGAGAAGTTGATTTCGTCCATGTTCAGGAAACGGAATCTGTCGGGACGCATTCTTTGCCAGGCGTGAAGCTGCTGGAAAGTTCGCAGGTTGCTGTTCACGTGGTCGAGTACGCCCGTTGCATCGTAGGCAATGTAAGTCTTATGAGTGTTCATGGTGTTATTTTGTGTTCTATCTTCAAAGATATTGCGTTCTGTTCGCTATGATTTTCTATTCAATCCGCAAAGTTACGAAAAAAACAAAGACAAAACAAAATAATTGGGATGAATTTTATATTAGTAAACATAATCACAATTATGATTTTGGCGTGTGTCGTTTTAATTTTATGCGTGTGTCGTTGGAAATTTATCAGTGTGTCGTTGGAAAACTACACACGTCATCTTCAAAAACACGGCACGCCTCGTTTGCCAACACGGCACGCTCTTATTGCCAACGAGGCACGCTCTTATTGGAATAAAGCCACGCTCTTATCTAAACAGACCCGTAGGTTTGGTTTTCATCGACCTCACGTTACGTCAGGTAAAAGGCATGTGTTAATTCTTGATATGTTTGGCTTCGGCTTCCGTCTGGAGCGTTCAGGCAAAGCTTTTGCTCATGGCACGAAACGCTTTGCGCCTTAGTGAAAGTCAATAAGGTTCGCCGTGGTGGCTTCTTTTCTGGTGTATAGACCGTGCAGCGACGAGACAGACGCAGACCATTCGTAAGGCAAAGCCCGACAACATCGAGAACATGTTCGCAAGGGATGATCATCGAGAAATTTCCTTTACCCGTAAGCAACGAAGCAACCTTCGCGATTAGCTGCGGGAAAGGCAGGCTTCTGTTGTTGCGAGCCAAAGCACGGGGTTCGTCGTCGGGCAAGGTGTCCTCAGTAAAGAAAGGCGGATTGCAGAGAATCGCGTCAAAACAAACGTCTGGAGAGTAAGTCAATACATCCTGAAACTCGCAGCTAACACGTTCGCAGAAAGGACTATCGGCGATGTTCTCCCTTGCTTGCTTCACGGCCGCCTCGTCAATGTCTATGCCAACGACCACAGCTTGCGGATTCCTCTGCGCAGCCATCAAAGCAATAAGCCCGGTGCCTGTACCGATGTCCAGAATGCGTTTGCCTTCGACATTGCCCCAAGCACCAAGCAGGACACCGTCCGTGCCAACCTTCATGGCGCAGCGGTCGTGGCGGATGCAGAACTGCTTGAAACGGAAAAAGTCGTTTGCCATCTCTCATTTACCATTTAATCATTTACCATTTACTATTTTCTGCAAATTTACAATAATTTATTGTGGGCACACACATCATTTGACTTTTTTTTTGTACTTTTGCCGCGCTTTTATTCAATTAGTGAAGAACGAAGAGTGAAGAGTGAAGAATAAAAGTAACCAGATTTCTAAATCGTAAATAAATTGTAAATAGGCTAAATCGTAAATTATTTCGATGTTTGAGAACAACAAGAAAACTTATTCCTTTGTGGCTGAAGTTTCGGGAGAAACCGACAAGTTGATTCATGCGACATACGGCGGAGAGATGCCCATCATCACGCTTCGCGACAACATCTTCTTCCCTGGAACTGTTTCCCCCATCACCGTCGGACGAAAGTATAGCATTAAGACATTGCGCAAGTTGGAGCGCACGGACGGCATGGTCGCGCTGCTGACCCAGAAGACACCCGAAGTGGATATGCCGCAAACAGACGACCTCTACCCCATCGGCGTGGCTGCGAAGCTCGTCCACTCAATGAAGATGCCCGACGGCACCTACAATGCGCTCTTCCAGGCGTTCAACCGAATAAAGATATTGGAACTCCGGCAGGTCAACGGAAGCTATGAAGGCTCCGTAACCATTATGACCGACCTCATGCCAGAGCGTTTGGAGCAAACCGAATATAAGACCATGCTGGCAATGCTCAAGGAACGCACGAGCTTGCTGATGAACATTCTCGACGACTATCCGGACGAGCTGACGCAATACATCAACAACATGGAGCCTTCCACCTTCATGCTCAACACGATATGCAGCTACCTGCCGCTCTCCATCGAGCAGAAGTATCAGCTCCTCTCCTGCCCCACCGAACTTGCACGCCTCCAGCAAGCCATACAGTTCGCCAACAACATCATCGAACTGATGCAGCTCAAGCGGAAGATTGAAAACAAGACACGCAGCGACCTCGACCAGCAGCAGCGCGAATACTTCCTCCGCCAGCAGGTGCAGAACATACAGACCGAGCTGGGCGACAAGGACGAATCGAGCGTCAAGCAGGAAGACATCAGCAACCTGAAGGGCAAAGCAGAAGCTAAGCACTGGAGCAAGGAAACAGCCGAAGTCTTCGACAAAGAGCTGAGCAAGCTGAACCGCATCAACATCCAGTCGCCCGACTACAATGTGCAACTGCAGTTCCTTCAGACCTTGGTAGAACTGCCCTGGAACGAATGCACCAAGGACAACACCGACATCGAAAGAGCGGAAAAGAAGCTCAACCGCGACCACTACGGCATGGAGAAGGTCAAGGAACGCATCCTCGAGCACCTTGCCGTGCTGAAGATGAGGAAAGACCGTCAAAGCCCAATCATCTGCCTCTACGGCCCTCCCGGCGTGGGAAAGACGAGTCTGGGCAAAAGCATTGCCGAAGCATTGGGAAGAAAATACGTCCGCGTCAGCCTTGGCGGCGTTCACGACGAAAGCGAGATACGCGGACATCGCCGCACATACATCGGAGCCATGCCAGGCCGCATCATTCAAGGCATGCAAAAAGCAGGCAGCTCCAACCCCGTCTTCATCCTCGACGAGATAGACAAACTCTCGATGGGTTCCGTTCATGGCGACCCTTCCTCTGCACTCCTCGAAGTGCTCGACCCCGAGCAGAACATCGCCTTCCACGACAACTATGTTGACCTCGACTACGACCTCAGCAAAGTCATGTTCATTGCCACAGCCAACGACACCAGCACCATTCCCCGTCCCCTACTCGACCGCATGGAACTCATCGAAGTCGATGGCTATATCACGGAAGAGAAGATTGAGATAGCCCGCCGGCACCTCGTCCCCAAGAACAAAGAGAAGAACGGCCTGAAGGAACATACAGCCCTCAAGGTGGCAAAGCCTGCCTTGGAGTTCATCATCGAACGATATACACGAGAGAGCGGAGTGCGAAGCCTCGAGAAGCAAATCGACAAACTCTTCCGCCGCGTTGCCCTTCGCGTGGCAAAAGGCGAACTGGAGCACGACCACAGCATCACCGCAGAAGAAACCGAAGAACTCCTCGGCAAACCCATCTACAGCCGCGACTCCTATCAAGGCAACGACTACGCAGGCGTTGTGACAGGATTGGCTTGGACAAGCGTAGGCGGCGAAATCCTTTTCATCGAGACAAGCTTGAGCCGAGGCAAAGGAAGCAAAATAACCCTTACCGGCAACCTCGGCGACATTATGAAGGAGAGCGCACTCCTCGCCCTCGAATACATCCGCGCCCATGCCGACCGGCTGAACATCGACAGCCGCATCTTCGAGAACTACAACCTGCACATCCACGTGCCGGAAGGCGCTGTGCCAAAGGACGGACCGAGCGCCGGCATCACCATGGCAACCAGCATCGCCTCGGCACTCACTCAAAGGAAAGTGCGCTCAAGTCTGGCCATGACAGGCGAGATAACCCTTCGCGGAAAAGTGCTGCCCGTGGGTGGCATCCGCGAAAAGATACTCGCAGCCAAACGTGCCGGCATCAAGGACATCATCCTCTGCCAGGAGAACAAAAAAGACATAGAGGAGATACCCGAAGAATACCTCAAAGGCCTCACCTTCCACTATGCCACAGACATTCAGGATGTCCTCGACTTCGCCTTGCTCGACGAAAAAGTGAAGCATCCCATCGCTTTCACATTTGAAGAGACAAAGGAAGAAAAAGAATAAACCACGGGCCTTACCATCGCTAACAATAACAACGGATTACACGGACTTCAAGGATTATCCTAACGCTAAATATCAGCGTGGCTTAAATCCTTGAAGTCCGTGTTTTTCGTTGTTATGTGATATTTGACGATACTTGCCCGCGTGCGGAGGGTCATGCGGCATGGCTTGTTGTTTGCTTCTACATGTACAAGCAATTGCTTTTACATGTACGTGCAATTGCTTGTACATGTAGAAGCAAACAACCCGTCGTGGGATGTCGGGAAAAAGAATGTGCCTGATGGCAATATCTCACGCAGGATAGACTTTAAGTCACGCATAAATCTAAAAAAGGCTCCAGGCCGATAACTTTCTATCTGGTCTCTGCAACTATGTCGGGGAG
>CAMKTM010000165.1 GCA_946415695.1 uncultured Prevotellaceae bacterium
GTGATGCGGTTCACGTCGAAGTGGACGCTGGTGAGGTATGCGGGATTGTGTCCGAAGCGCTTGAAGTCCTCGATGCGGTCGTCCCGGCGAAGGTACCACCAGATGTGGTCGTTCTTCTCGAGGAGCATCTTGGCTATGGCCGTTGCCCAGCTGCCGCCACCCAGCACTGCAATGTTTCCTAATTCGCTATTCATATATGTGTAGGGAGTTAAAGGAGAAGTTAACTCGCTTACGCTCGTGGAAGTTAATTCGCTTTGCTCATGGACGAATGCTTTGGCAGCAGCCATGTGTATTGTCCGGTGCGTAGCGCTTCACTTCCTTTTTCACTTCCTTTTTAACTTCAATTACCATTCATTGCTGCAAAATTACACATAAAACTTGGCATTACCAACCATTCCGCTCACTTCTTTGCAGAAAAAGACGGAATTTATCACATTTCGCGCATTTTTATATTCTGTGACATGGCAATCAAAGATTTTTTTTGTATAATTGCAGCCCTAAAACTAAAACTTATATTGATATGAAAGCACGGGCAGCACAATAAATCACCATTTAATCACCATTTGGATAAGGGCAGTACAGAAGCGACATCAGGAATGTCAACAGGAAGATAAGCCCCCTTCGCCCGGAGCTAAAGCTTCCGTCTGAGGCCTTGGCCGAAGAATCGAAAAGGCAGTTCCTCCCCTTCCCTATTGCAAGTGAGTGTGAGCCAAAGGGCTAGATAATATCTTGCGGTATGAGGGGGCGTTGCTACCAGAGGGGAAGCTATATCCTGCTAAGGAATTCTTTGGTTACGGCGAAGCTCTTGTCTGCCATTGTGTCCCAGAAGTTGAGGTATTGGTCGAAGTGCTGCTCGACGCCCGGCGTGTCGCTAATGATGCGGAAGCTGAGCATGGGGACGTTCCAGAGGTGGCAGACTTGGGCTATGGCGGCGCTTTCCATGTCGACAGCCAAGCCCTGCGGATATTTCTCTTTGATGATGTTCAGTTCGGCGCGGTTCGTGACGAATTGGTCGCCTGTGCATATCAGTCCCGGCACGATGCGGACGTCGGCGTTCAGAGTTTTGGCGATGCTGACGAGCCGTTCGTCGCCGTTGAAGAGCCGAGGCAGACCTTGGACTTGACCCGGGTCGCAGTTGTCGCCGCAATAGACGTCGTGGTAACAGATTTGGCTGCCGACGACGATGTCCATCACCCTGAGCGCCGCGTCGATGCCTCCCGCAACGCCCGTCGAAATGATGCAATCGGGATGGAACGATATGATGAGGTTTGTCACCCCCGATGCCGCATTGGTCTTGCCGATGCCGCATTGCAGCAGCACCACTCGGCTTTCTCCTAAAGTGCCGACAAGGAACTGTTGCGGTCCGTTCTGGATGGTCTCTGTGTCCTGAAGCATGGCAGCTATCTGATTGTACTCCACGGTCATTGCCGTCAGTACGCCTATTGTCTTTTGCATAGTTTTCTCCCTTTTCATTTTTGCCGGTGCAAAGGTACGAAGGTTAATTCAAAATTCAAAATTTATAAATTCAAAATGTAGTATATGTGCTTACCTTTGATTTTTGGATTAATAAAGTTGAGCCTTGTGCGCTTGATGTCGATATTTTTTTGTACCTTTGCAGGCATGAAATATGAATCGAAAATGTGCGAGGCGCTCCTTGAGTCTCATGGAATAAAGCCGACGGCCAACCGCATTCTGGTGGTAAGAGCTTTGGCTGAGTCGCGTCGTCCTGTGACGCTCAGCGAGTTGGAATGCGAGCTTTTGTCCGTTGATAAATCCAGCGTGTTCAGAGTGTTGACATTGCTGCGCGAGCACCACCTTGTGCATGTCATCGAGGATGGCGGCGACAGCGTCCGTTACGAACTTTGCCGAAGCACGGACGGCCATGTCCACGATGACGACCAGCACGTTCATTTCTACTGCGAACAATGCCATCGCACATTCTGCCTCAGCGACATACCTGTTCCGACAGTAGATTTGCCAGAGGGCTATGTTCTCGAAAACATCAACTATATGGCCAAAGGACTCTGTCCCAAGTGCGCCCGCAAGGAAGGATTTTATTGATAGAACACAGTTTGCAACCCAGTTGCACGAAAACCATCGTACCTTTGCACCGGCAAAACGAAATAAGCTTAAATAAAGGAGATAAAAGAACATTATTCATATTAAGAATTAAGAAAGAAGAAAGAAGAATTAAATCGAAATGGACAACACGCTAACGCGAGATAATTCTTATCTCTTAATTTTTAATTCTTAATTAAACATTATTAATGAAGATAATTGTGCTAATGGTACTTGAATGGATTGAAAACTACTGCGACGCGTTGCTCGTGATGACGGCCGAAATGGCTCCCTATCTGCTTCTGGGTTTCTTTATAGCAGGTATACTGCGTGCTTTTGTCCCGCACACACTGTATTCCAAACATCTTTCGCAGCCGGGCATGAAGAGTGTCGTGAAGGCCGCAGCTCTGGGTATTCCCTTGCCGCTCTGCTCCTGCGGCGTTATCCCTACAGCTGTTGGGCTTCGCAAGGAAGGTGCCAGCCACGGAGCTTGCACGAGCTTCCTGATTGCCACGCCGCAGACCGGAGTGGATAGCATCGCAGCCACCTATGCCCTCATGGGACTTCCGTTTGCCATCGTACGCCCCATTGCGGCTTTGTTCACCGCGATGTTTGGCGGCTGGCTGGTCAGCAAATATGCTCACGAAGCACCCGTCGAAACGCCATCAGCAAAGGACGACCGTCGTTCGCTCTCCACGAAGAGGAGTTGGACGGAATCCTTGAAGGAGGCGCTTGACTATGCTTTTGTAGAGATGATGCAGGACGTGGGGAAGTGGCTCGTCATCGGTCTGCTCATCGCAGCTCTCATCACGGTTGCCGTCCCAAACGACTGGCTGACAGCCCTCCACGACTATAAGTTGCTGAACATGCTCATCGTCCTTGCAGTCGCCATCCCCATGTACGTCTGTGCCACAGGCAGCATCCCCATTGCCGTTTCCTTGATGGCCAAGGGTCTGACCCCCGGCGCAGGCTTGGTGCTGCTGATGGCTGGGCCGGCAGTGAACACGGCTTCCATGCTCGTCATCGGCAAGGTGTTCGGCAGACGGACGCTGCGGCTCTACCTGCTCTCCATCGTTATCGGAGCAATGCTCTTCGGACTCGGCGTCGACTACCTGCTGCCTGGCGATTGGTTTGCCGTCCGCAGCAGCGTCATGGAGACAGGTTGCCGCCACGAGGGCATCAGCCTCTTCTCCTATGTCTGTGCAGCGTTGCTGGCCATTCTCCTGCTGAGGGCGCTCTTCTTTGGGCATCACCATCACCACGAAGCTGTTCTCCAAGAGGAAGCCGAGGGAGCTTGTACTATATATAATATAGAGGGAATGAACTGCAGCCACTGCGCCGAGAACGTGCGGAAAGCCCTGTCGGCAGTGGAAGGCGTGGAGCGTGTGGCGGTGTCGCTTCGCGAGGGAAAGGCTGTCGTCGTAGGCAACGCTGAAGAGGCAGCCGTGGAGCAAGCCGTCGGGAGCATTGGTTTCCACGCAAGCAAAGCCTTGACATAACGGGCGATTGGCGTGTCATTACAAAGCACCTCCCCACAGGTAGTTGTTTGCTTGTACATGTATAAGCAAAGAACATGACGTGTAGCGTCAAAGAATTAAACATGCCAAATGGGCGGCGCCTGCAATGAACCACTCCTACATGCCACAAATTGCAGACCGATTTGGGAACATGCTTGTCTGTCGTTTTAGCTCTTGCGCCATCGGTGCAGGGGCTTTTTCGGCTTATGGCTCAAATTCACCCTGCAAAAGGAGCCAAGTAAATATCAAACAATTACATCGCCAAAAACAAATAAGCCCCAGCCTTTCAGACTGAGGTTTATAGTCAAAAGAAACTTGCTTTTCGTGATCCGGATGGGACTCGAACCCATGACCCACAGCTTAGAAGGCTGTTGCTCTAATCCGACTGAGCTACCGGACCGACCTTGTGTCCCGAACTCGGGATTCGGGGTTTCTTTTTTGAAAACGCCTGCAAAGTTACGGCTTTATTTTCTTCTTTGCAAGTTTTGAGGGGTTATTTTTACTTTTCTGACTTTGAATAGTTCGATTCGAAGGTGGCTGGCTGCTGCCCAGGGTTGCGGCTGGTTGGTGTCTCGAAGGCTTTTCTTTCATAGTCTGCCTTGACTTCTTCGTAGAAGTTTGCCATTGTGCTGGTCATGTATGGCTGTAGCCAGAAGTAGCCGATGCCTAAGGTGAAGATGCAGAGGACAGCCCAGCCGATGAATGTGAGGTAGAGCCAGAAGAGGTCGTACTTGTGGCCGTGCATCATTTCCATGCTGAGTTCGATGGCGCTGTTGTACTTCAGGTCAGGTCGGTCGCGCAGGATGAATGTGGTCTGCGAGTATGAGAGTGCTTTGATGATGCCGGGGACGACGAGGAGCAATGTCCAGAGGATGATGTAGACGTACTCCAGGAGCATGGTGAGGAAGATGCGGACGAAGTCGTGGTAGCCGTCGAAGAGGCAGCCGAGGTGGAAGGGGTCGTTGCTCTGGCGTCGGTGGTTGGTGAGGAATGCGATGCTGAATCCCCATCCCATTGGGATGAGTAGCAGTGACAATGCGGTGCCGACATGTGGGACGAAGAGTTCTGCTCCGGCGGATACTGATGCGCTGAAGATGCCAGAGATGATGGTGTAAACGAATGTGAGAAGTGCGGCTTCGAGCCAACGTCCGTCGAGGTCGCTTGCGCCGCGGTCGCGTAATAGTTTTGCTGAAGATGTCATTGTTTTGTGTTGAATTTAGGGGTTGACTGATGTGTGTTAATTGTTTTTCGCGTGCAAAGGTACGAAAAAAAAGTAAAAAGTGAAGAGTGAAGAGTGGAAAATAAGGATTGGAAGAGAAAATATCTCTACTTCAAGTTGTCTTTCTTCACGGTTGACGAGCCTGTGGCGGTGTATGATATGTTGTGGCATTCGCCGCTGAGTGTGACATCTACTGCTCCGGAGAGCGAGAGGCGTGCCTGTTTGGCGTGGATGTCGAGGTTGCCGTTGCCTGCTCCGCTCATCTTGAGTTCGAGTTTTCGGCACTCTACCCTACCCTCAAGGTTTGCAACGCCGCTTGTGACGATTTCCACGTCTTCTGTCAGTCGGAGGTTGTCCGTTTTGACATTGCCTGCGCCGCTAAGGGTGATGTCCAGTTCTTTGTCCTGGGAGATGCTGTCGATGAGGTTGATGTCGCAGGCTCCCATTGCTTGTATCTCCGTGATGTAGGGTGCCGTGATGCGAAGCGTGATGGCTGGCGTGTTCTTGTTCACGGTGCCTGTGCCTTCTTTCAGGGAGGCTACAAGTTCTTCGTCTTCAGAGGTGACGGAATAGGCTTCGATGGCTTTCTCGTTGCCATAAAGTTGTAGGGTGTAGATGCTGTCCTGCCGGTATTCGAGACGGACT
>CAMKTM010000166.1 GCA_946415695.1 uncultured Prevotellaceae bacterium
CGCTCGATGGCTGCACTGTTGCAGATGTGGCGAAGGATGGGATAGGGGAAGGCTGTGCGGAGCTGACGGCTTGCCTCCAGGAAGCGCTCGTACTGTTGCTCGGAGAAAGCATCGAAGGCATCGGCGTCGCTGCCCACGAAATGCGTGAAGACGGAGCGCGGGATGAGTGCTGTCTGCCCCTGCAGACGCTTGATGAGCGCGGGCATGTCGTTCTCGGGATGGAAGCCCAGGCGGTGCATCCCGGTGTCGAGCTTGATGTGGACGGGAAAATTCGTGATGCCCTCGTGCTCGGCAGCATGGATGAGGGCGTCGAGCAGGCGGAAACTATAGACCTCGGGTTCGAGGTGGTACTGGAAGAGGGTGCTGAAGCTGCTCATTTCGGGGTTCATCACCATGATGCCCTGCGTGATGCCCTTCTCGCGAAGCGTCACGCCCTCGTCGGCCACAGCCACGGCGAGATAATCGACATGATGGTCCTGAAGCGTCTTTGCCACCTCGACCGCTCCTGCCCCGTAGGCATCGGCTTTCACCATGCAGACCATCTTCGTCTCGGGCTTCATAAAGGAGCGGTAGTAGTCAAGGTTTTTCACGATGGCGCTGAGGTTGACTTCGAGAATCGTCTCGTGCACTTTCTTTTCCATTCGGTCGGTTATGCGCTCGAAGTGGAAGCTGCGGGCGCCCTTGATGAGGACGAGTTGATGCTGGAGCAGGGTGAGGGTGCCCGAAGCCAGCAGCGCATCTGTGTTGGGGAAGTAGCGGCATTTTATGGGCAGCCCGGCGAAGCAGTCCATGTGGGCGGAGATGATGCCTCCCACGGCCAAGAGGTTGTTGACGCCACGCCCGTCGAGCAGCTTCGCCAGCTGGCTGTAGAGGGCGTGGGGCTCGATGCCGCTTTGCAGGATGTCGCTGAGGATAAGGGTGCGCTCACGGCCTTCCTTCTCCGGCCGCCTGTTCATAAAGTCGAGGGCGATGTCGAGGCTGCTGAGGTCGCTGTTGTAGGAGTCGTTGATGAGGGTGCAGTCGTTCTGTCCGTCCTTCACCTCCAGACGCATGGCGATGGGCTCCAGGGCGCGAATCCTTTCCTCGATGGTATCTTCGTCGAGCCCCAGTTCGAGGCAGGCAGCACGGCAAAGCGCCTTGTTGTCCTCGTAGGCATTCCCCGTGCTCGGACAGGCTATGAGCCGTGCATGAGGAGCGGACTTGCGGATGCAACTTTCCACGATGGCATCGCCAGAAGGATAGATGACGGTCGCTGCGTCTTTCATAAGCTGCATCTTCTCGAGGCATTTCTCTTCCATTGACGTGAAGTTCTCCTGATGGGCGCTGCCAAGGCTGGTGAAGATGCCGATGGTGGGGCGGATGATGCGTTCGAGGGCTGCCATTTCGTTCCTCTGCGAGATGGCTGCCTCGAAGAGCGCCACTTCGGCCTTCTCCTCAAGACCCCAAACGGAAAGAGGCACGCCAATCTGCGAGTTATAGCTGCGGGGACTGCGCGTCACCACGAAATTAGGCGCAAGCAACTGGTAGAGCCACTCCTTGACAAGCGTCTTTCCGTTGCTACCCGTAATGCCAATGACGGGGATGTGGAAGCGGGAACGGTGGTACGCAGCCAACGTCTGCAGCGCTGTAAGCGTGTCAGGCACAAAAAGGAATACAGCATCGGGGAAATCATCCTGCGGCTCTTCGCTCACCACAAAGGCCCGAACGCCACGCCGATAAAGGTCGGCAACGTAATGATGCCCATTGCCGCGTTCCGTCTTAATCGCGAAGAAAAGCGTCGATTCCGGGTAACAAAGGCTGCGGCTGTCTGTCAGCAACCAACCTACTTCACGGTTCCTGTTAACCAATGTCTTTGCTCCTATTACAGAAGCTATGTCGAGCGTGTTGTACATCATGGTAATTTACTATTTGACAATCCTTATTTATTTACGATTTTACGATTTACTATTTACGATTTATGTACTATTTGGTAATTTTGCTATTTACGATGCGGACGCTGTTTCTTAACTCTTCACTCTTCACTCATCCCCCATGGGGGTTAGAGGCTTTATGGCCCTTTGCTTTTCTGACAGGTTCGTAGTCTTTCAGGTATTGTTGCATCTCCTCCGACATGCAACTTTCCGCCATTCTTTGCCAAATGTAGTTCACCGCAGCTGGAGCCGGATGAATCATGTCGTCAGCATAGAAGCGGTAGTCGCGAAGCTCGTCGAGCAGGAGTTCATAGGCAGGGAAGTAGCTTGCTTTCTCGGGAAAGAGACGGCACACCTCATCGACCGACAGCAGCAGCGTCGCCTTTGCCAACTGGCTGCCGTGGAAGCCATACTTCCTGTAGCGGTAAGGGCTGACGGTAAAGACAACCCGCAACTTCGGACAAGCCTCCGAGAGGAGTTCCATCATGCCGGACAATGTCTCCGTGCAAGCCTCAACATCCAGCGCAACTTCCTCGAACTGACGGCTCGGCACTTTATGGCAGTTCGACACCGTCATTCCGTTCTCCTTCAGACGATAGCACACATTCGTGCCGAGAGTGACGAACAGAAAGTCAGCCCCCCGAAGCGCTTCGCCAAGTCCGAGGAAAGTTTTTCCGATTGTCTCGCGAAACCTGTCCTTGTCGGTGTCGCTGAGAAGCGTACTTGCCCACCAGCAACGCCATACAGCCTCCCCCTTCCCCTCCAAAGGAAGGGAGAACAGCGGAAGAGTTTCAGCTCCTTTGGAGAAGGTTAGGGAGAGGCTTTCCTGCACTTGAATCCTGATACTCTCGGGGTTGTAGGTCACGCCCAAGGGGTTGCAGACAGCATCGAGTCCATAGCTCTGGAACAGCTCACCCATGTTCTGCGCGAAGCACGACCCGAGCAGGACAAAATGCTGATGCGCCTGCATCGGATTTATCCACTTCGGCACGTCAACCAGAGTTCGGAAAAGCATCTCGTCAGCCTTCATTTCTTTGTTTTTATCTGAATTTATCGCACAAAGTTACGCATAAGCAGCCAAACAGCCAAACTTTTCCCTCGTTTTTCTTTGCGCATATACCTTTTTTATAAGAAAAAGACTCAACCTCCTTCTTTGTTTTATTATCTATGAAAGCTGTAAAGAGTCATATGGTAACGGAGTAAGAGTTCCGGGCGCGGCACGAATCGGGTGATGCGGCAGAGCATCTTCTTTGCTTGTACATGTAGAAGCAATTGCACGTACATGTAAAAGCAATTGCTTCTACATGTACAAGCAAAGAACATGGTATGGGATGAAAGGTGACGGAGGATAGCGAAAGTGTTTCCCCGGAATGTGTTTTGGCTTAATGGTTGATGAGGTAAAAGGTAAAACCCTAATCGGTCATTAGACCAACACCTTATTTGTTTTCGTCATTTTCTTGTTCCTCTTTTTCTCCTTTTCACTTTTTTTTCGTACCTTTGCCCCCGAAATAAATTGAAACAGCGTGGAAAAAGAGCCTAAAAAGCTACTCACAAACATAAAGTTTCCTGCTGACCTTCGGGCTTTGCCCTTGGAAGCGCTGCCTCAGGTGTGCAGTGAGCTTCGCTGGGAGATCATTCAGGAAATGGCAAACAATCCGGGGCATTTCGCCAGTTCGCTGGGCGTGGTGGAGCTGACTGTTGCCTTGCACTATGTGTTCGACACGCCCCAAGACCGCATTGTGTGGGACGTCGGGCATCAGGCTGCGGGGCACAAGATTCTGACGGGTCGGCGCGAAGCCTTCCATACCTATCGGCACTTGGGCGGTCTGCGACCGTTCCCGTCGCCCGACGAGAGCGAGTACGACACGTTTGCCTGCGGACATGCGTCGAACAGCATCTCGGCGGCGCTGGGCATGGCTGTTGCGAGCGGCGACAGCAGAAAGGTGGTGGCTGTCATCGGCGACGGAAGCATGAGCGGAGGCCTTGCCTTCGAAGGGCTGAACAATGCCAGCAGCACGCCGAACAACTTGCTCATCATCCTGAACGACAACAACATGAGCATCGACCGCAGCGTAGGGGGCATGAAGCATTACCTGCACCAGTTGCACACGTCGAGCCTCTACAACACGGTGCGTTTCCGCCTCTCGAACGGACTGGTGCGCATGGGTGTCCTCAGCGAAAAGAGGCGGCAGCGGATTCTGCGCTTCAACAATTCCCTGAAGGCTTTGCTCAACAATCAGCAGAACATCTTCGAGGGACTGAACATCCGCTACTTCGGACCTGTCGATGGCCACAACGTCATCGAACTCGTTGGCACGCTCCGGCAGATAAAGGACATGAAGGGACCGAAACTGCTGCACATTCACACCGTCAAGGGCAAGGGCTTCAAGGCTGCCGAGAAGAACCCGACGGTCTATCATGCTCCGGGCAAGTACGACCCCGAGACGGGGGAGCGCGTCAAGGACAATTGCGAGAACATGCCGCCAAAGTTTCAGGATGTCTTTGGCGAGACAGTGCTCGAGCTGGCGCGACAGAACGACAAGATTGTGGGCATCACGCCTGCCATGGCTACGGGCTGCAGCCTTAACATCATGATGAAGGAAATGCCAAAGCGCACCTTCGATGTGGGTATTGCCGAAGGCCATGCCGTCACCTTCTCCGGAGGCTTGGCGAAAGAGGGATTGATTCCCTTCTGCAACATATATTCTTCCTTTGCCCAACGTGCCTTCGACCACATCATCCACGACGTCGCCCTGTGCAATCTCCATGTCGTCTTCTGCTTCGACCGCGCAGGACTTGTTGGGCAGGACGGCGCCACGCATCACGGCGCCTTCGACCTCGCGGCACTTCGACCCATCCCCAATCTCACCATTGCATCGCCCATGAACGAGCACGAACTGCGCTGCTTGATGTACACGGCGCAGCTGCCCGACAAGGGACCCTTCGTCATTCGCTATCCAAGAGGACGAGGTGTGCTGACCGACTGGCGATGCCCCTTCGAGGAACTCCCGACGGGACGCGGACGCAAGCTTTCCGACGGAAAGGATGTGGCCATCCTCAGCCTCGGACCATTAGGGAACACCGTGGCGAAGGTCGTCAGCCAGCTACGGGAAGAAGGACTCTCTGTTGCCCACTACGACATGCGGTTCCTCAAACCCATCGACGAGGACATCCTGCAAGAGGTGGGCACCACATGCCGCCGCATCGTGACCGTCGAGGACGGCGTCATCCGGGGGGGGCTTGGCTCCGCAGTACTTGAGTACATGGCAGACCACAACCTGCATCCCGAAGTCATACGCCTCGGCCTTCCCGACCACTTCGTAGAGCATGGCACCCCCAACGAGCTTTACCACCTTGTAGGACTGGACGCAGAAAGTATAAAAGAAAAGGTGAAAGGGTGAAAAGGTAAAAAGTGAAAGAGAGGTTAGAGGTTAGAGGTTAGAGAATACCTTTGGCCCTCAGCATCCCAAACTATCCTCTTACCTCT
>CAMKTM010000167.1 GCA_946415695.1 uncultured Prevotellaceae bacterium
CATACACCACCTCGTCGATGCGACTCATGCCGATGTTCTGGATGACGTCGAGGTAGGTGAGGTACTGCTGCCCGAAGGTCATCCAGAAACGTGCCCTTTTGATGGTGGGATAATTGATGACGAGGGACTCAATCTCCTCGTGGTGAAGCAGGTAACTCTCCTTGGGACCGATGCCGGGATAGGTCAGGGGTTTGTGTATCTCCATTGGTTCCGTCTCGATGTAACGGCCGTTCTCCCAGTAGAGGCCCTTCTGCGTGATCTCGCGGATATTGATTTCCGGATTGAAGTTCGTGGCGAAGGCTTTGTGGTGATTGCCGGCGTTGCAGTCCACGATGTCGAGGTATTGTATCTCGTCGAAATGGTGCTTGGCGGCGTAGGCGGTAAAGATGCTGGTCACTCCCGGGTCGAATCCGCAGCCGAGGATAGCGCAGAGTCCGGCCTTCTCGAAGCGTTCGCGATACGCCCATTGCCATGAGTACTCGAAGTGCGCCTCGTCCTTCGGCTCGTAGTTGGCTGTGTCGAGGTAGTTGCACCCTGTCTGCAGGCAGGCCTCCATGATGGTGAGGTCCTGATAGGGCAAGGCGAGGTTCATCACGATGTCGGGCTTATAGCTGCCGAAGAGCTTGACGAGCTGTTCCACGCTGTCGGCATCCACCTGTGCGGTCTTTACCTTCGTGCCGTACTTCTTGTTGAGGACTTCTGCCAGAGCCACGCATTTCTTTTCTGTGCGGCTTGCAATCATTACTTCAGTGAAGGTGTCGGGGTTCTGACACACCTTGTGAGCTGCAACGGTGGCTACGCCGCCAGCTCCTATAATCAATACTCTTCCCATAGTTTGTGTTGTGCTATAAATCGAATGCAAAGCTACAAAAAAAAGTCCAAAGCAGCAAGACTTTGGACGCTTTTTCTTTGTTTGTTCGGGATATTTGGAGCAAGGGGCAAGGGGCAAGGGGCAAGAGGATAGCTGTGGCGTTGGTATTCTCTTGCCCGCACTGAGGACTATCGCCAAAGTCGCATAGGCAAGAGGATAGCTGTGGCGTTGGTATCCTCTTGCCCCTTGCCCCTTGCCCCTTGCTCCTTGCCCCTAACCTCAAAGTTAGAAGCCACCGCCGCGAGGGCCGCCGCCGAAGCCGCCGCCACGAGGTCCGCCCTCGCCGAAGCCGCCGCGACGCTCGCCGTTGCCGTTGCCGTTACGGCGTTGCATCTGGTCGCGACCGCCGCCCTGGCCGCGCTGCGGCGTGAGCACCTTCAGCACTTGCTGCGGCGTGAGCACTTTGCCGAACTCCTCGGCATACTTCTTCTGCACTTCCATACGCTTCTGCATCGTTGCTATCTGCTGTTCCTGACGCTCGAAGTTCTCCTTTATCTTGGCCGTTGCCTCTTCGTCGCTCAGCTTCTTCTCTGCGTCGTCACGACCAGGAAGTTCCACTCGCTGGAGTCTGTTCTGGTTGGTGGCGAACATCTCCTTCTGGTAATCGGTGTAGATCTTGACGAAGGTTTCCTGTGCATCCTCCTTGAGGTCAAACTCCTTGGCCATTCTCTTTGCTGATTTGTTGATGCGTTCGGTCATTGATGCTGCGCGGTCTTCTGCGCTCGTGCGCTCTTGGGCGCAAACGGCTGTTGTGCTCATCAGAGCCAGAACAGCCACAATAATTGTCTTTCTCATTTTAGTTAATTTGTTTATAAGGTTTGTAATTCTGTCACATCCTTTTGACTGAACGGGCGGTCAAAAAGTTTAACGGCAGAATCTGCCTCTAACGATTTTTAACTATCGTGCTCCATCGATGGCAATCGGGGCAGCACGGCGCTGCTTCGGACAGCACTTGCCCCACGGGCTTGTTTCAATAAGGGCGTGGCTTTATTTCAATAAGAGCGTGCCTCGTTGACCATAAGAGCGTGCCTCGTTGGCAATAAAGGCGTGCCTCGTTCTCGGCGCTCTAGCGCCAAGGCGCGCTTTTAATGCGCGGACGGCAATAAGAGCGTGCCGTGTTTTGGAGTTAAAGGAGATAAAGGAGTTAAAGGAGATAAAGACGATAGCATCTCTAATAGACTATTATCTCCCGACAAGCAGTCAGATACATCTCCCGATAAGCAGCCAATTACTATTGTCTTTAACTCCTTTAACTCCTTTATCTCCTTTAACTCCTTTAACTCCTTTAACTCCTTCTTATCTGACGGTGATGTGGAAGCATCCTTGCTTGACCTCGTACTTGATGTAGCAGCGGCCTTGCTCGCGAATGTCGCGGAGCACCTCGGAGAGCACCCACTTCAGCGTGTCGCTCTGCACGGCACGTCGCTCGGGTTCGCCCGGCGGAGAGACGGTGGAGAAACGGTTGTAGCAGACGTCGAACGTAGTGCCGAAGAGGTGGCAGCTCTGGCTTTCGGCGTTACCGTTGTGCCGCTGCAGGCGAGCCACGTCGTCCTGCGTCCTGAGCACACTCGAGACGATGATGCGATGCAAAGGAATACCTTTAATGTACAAGCTGTCGAGATAGCTGCGGCCTATCGTCGAGAGCAGATGAGCGGCCCGCGGGACGAGGTACGGAATGCTGTGGCTCATGCCGCTGTCGAGGCAATAGAAGGGACTGGCGCCGACATAGACGAGCTCCTTCCTGCGGCGCTCCGCCTCCTGGCGGTTGCTGACCGGACGGACGCCCCAACGCTTGGCTGCCACAATCTGCACGTCCTGCACGTCGGGAAAGCACTCGACATACGACGGCACACTGCGCACGCGATGCCACTTCACGCGCTCTTCCGGGTCTCGCGACAGGTTCTTCAGCTCCAGACCCTCAGGCTGCTCGGCGGACTTCACGTGCGACATTGACAAACTATCCACGCCAACCTTGCCAACTTCACGTGTCAAGTCGGCCGACTTCTCTGCCGTCGTTGACATCTCCCCCCTGGGACGTGCCACCTCGGGAAAAGCAAGCCGCACCAATCCGAGCAGGGCAACCGTCCCGCCGAACAGGCCAAGGAATATCTTCTTCTTTAGTCTTCTCATTGTCGTATTGTCGTGCAAAAGTACAACAAAAAAGTGAAAAGTGAAAAGTGAAAAGTGAAAAATTATCATAATAACGAAATAACTTTAATCTCTAATCCTTAATCTCTAATCTTTTTCTTACTTTTGCAATAAAATCCTGGCGAATGATAGAAAAACATATCCTCATTGAGGACATCGACCCCTTGCTGCTCTATGGCGTACACAACGCCAACATGCAGATACTGAAGGCACTCTATCCGAAGCTCCGCATCGTGGCTCGCGGCAACGTCATACACGTCATGGGCGACGAACTGGAACTCTGTGCCTTCGAAGAGAACATCACGAAGCTGCAGAAGCACATCCTGAAGTACAACAGCCTGACAGAAGAAGAGTTGCTCCACATCACGCGGGGCGAACGCTCGGAGCGCGACGGCGTGGAAGGCGTCATTGTCTATAGCGTCACGGGCCGCCCGATATGTGCCCGCACCACGAACCAGCAGGCGCTCGTCAAGGCGTATCAGGAGAACGACCTCGTCTTTGCCACCGGGCCCGCAGGCTCAGGCAAGACGTACACCAGCATTGCCCTCGCCGTCCGTGCCCTCAAGAACAAGGAGATAAGGCGCATCGTGCTGTCGCGCCCCGCAGTAGAGGCCGGCGAGAAACTCGGCTTCCTGCCCGGCGACATGAAGGAGAAGATAGACCCCTATCTGCAGCCGCTGTATGATGCCCTGGAGGACATGATTCCGACGCAGAAGCTGCGCGAGATGATGGAACAGAACATCATTCAGATTGCGCCGCTGGCCTTCATGCGAGGCCGTACGCTGAGCGACGCCGTCGTCATCCTCGACGAGGCACAGAACACGACCAGTGCTCAGCTGAAGATGTTCCTTACCCGCATGGGCATGAACACCAAGATGATTGTGACGGGCGACACTACGCAGATCGACCTCCCCCACAGCGTCCGCTCCGGACTCATCGAGGCGCTCGGCATCCTCAAGGACGTGAAGGGCATCGGCTTCATAGAGCTGACGAAGAAGGACATCGTGCGCCATAAGCTCGTGACCCGCATCGTGGAAGCTTACGAAAAACAACAGACAGCCTCCCCAGACCCCTCCAAAGGAGGGGAGAACTAAGGAGAAAGTATCTTTATAACTAACCGAAGGACCCAAGCCCCCGCAGCAGGTCCTCCCCCTTTTGGGGGGATAAGAGGGGGGCTGAATGCGAATGGCAGCATTAACAAGAACTGACTTCCACCTGCCCGGACAGGTGAGTGTGTATCACGGCAAAGTGCGCGACGTCTATAACATCAACGACGACCTCATGGTGATGGTCGCCACGGACCGCATCTCGGCCTTCGACGTCATCCTGCCCAAAGGCATTCCCTTCAAGGGACAGGTGCTTAACCAAATCGCCGCTTCGTTCCTCGACGCCACAGCCGACATCGTGCCTAACTGGAAACTCGCTACGCCCGACCCGATGGTGACGGTCGGCCTCAAGGCAGAAGGCTTCCGCGTGGAGATGATTATCCGCGGCTACCTGACCGGCTCCGCATGGCGCGAGTACAAAGCCGGCTGCCGCGAACTCTGCGGAGTGAAGCTTCCGGAAGGCATGAAGGAGAACCAGAAGTTCCCCGAACCCATCATTACGCCGACCACAAAGGCTGAGGAAGGACACGACGAGAACATCTCGGCCGAGGAAATCATCCGGCAGGGACTTGTCAGCAAGGAAGACTGGGAGACGATGGTCCGCTACACGCGTCTGCTCTTCCAGCGCGGTACGGAGATTGCTGCCGCCAAGGGTCTCATCCTCGTCGATACGAAGTATGAGTTCGGCAAGCGCGACGGCAAGGTCATCCTCATCGACGAAATCCACACACCCGACAGCAGCCGCTACTTCTATGCCGACGGCTACGAGGAGAAGTTCGCGAAGGGCGAGCCTCAGAAGCAGCTTTCGAAGGAGTTCGTGCGCCAGTGGCTCATCGAGCACAACTTTATGAATCAGCCCGGACAGGTCATGCCGGAGATTACCGACGAGTACGCTCAAAGCGTGGCCGACCGCTACATCGAGCTTTACGAGCACATCGTGGGCCAAAAGTTCGTGCCGGCCGACAGCGAAGGCGACCTTGCCCGCCGCATCGAAAGGAACGTCAAGAACTTCTTAATTCATAATTCATAATTAGAGGTTAGGGGTTAGAGGTTAGAGAACACCTTTGGCCCCTAAACAGCATCCAAAAACAATCCTCTAACCCCTAACCTCTTACCTCTTACCACCAATTATGAACCATGAATTAAACAAGCAGGGTGTTCGGCAGATGTTCGACCGCATCGCGCCGACCTACGACAAGCTGAACCACTTGATGTCGCTCGGCATCGACCGTCGTTGGCGACGC
>CAMKTM010000168.1 GCA_946415695.1 uncultured Prevotellaceae bacterium
CCCCTTAATGGGGAGAAAACAAGGCAATGGACAAGAAACTTCTCCTTGACCGCTCAGGTGAATTGCCTGCTTGGTCGATTGCCGATGCTGTGAGCCAGACGCTTCGGGAGCAGCAGGCTGTGGTCATTACTGCACCTCCGGGTGCCGGCAAATCGACCTTGCTGCCCCTGACGCTCATGCTAGATGCACCGGTCGAGGGCAAGATTCTGATGCTCGAACCGCGCCGACTGGCCGCCCGACAAATTGCGGAGCGCATGGCGGAACTGCTCGGCGAACCTGTCGGAAAGAGGGTTGGATATCGCATCCGCTTTGATACGTGCGTCAGCAAGGACACTAAGATAGAAGTCCTCACAGAAGGTATCCTGACGAGAATGCTGCAGAACGACCCGACGCTCGATGGCGTCGGCATCGTCATCTTTGACGAGTTCCACGAACGCAACCTGCATTCCGACCTCGCCCTTGCCCTCTCCCGACAAGCACAGCAACTGCTTCGCCCCGACCTTCGCCTTGTCATCATGTCTGCCACCATCGACGCATCGGCCGTCTGCCAAGCGTTGCAGGCCCCGCTCATCGAGAGCCAAGGGCGGATGTTTCCCGTCGAGGTTCATTATTCGAAAGAAGATACCTCTCCTCGCGACATGCCGCAAGTGGCGGCACATGTCGTCCGTCAAGCATTGAAGGAACAGGAAGGCGATATCCTCGTCTTCCTTCCCGGACAGGCAGACATCGTGAAGTGTGCCGAGATGCTGCAAGGGAGCACGGCAAACATCCTGCCTCTCTACGGCAACCTCTCGCCTGCAGAACAACGCAGGGCCATCCTGCCATCGAGGGACGGCGAACGAAAAGTCGTGATAGCCACGCCCATTGCAGAAACTTCGCTGACCATCGAAGGCGTCCGCACCGTCATCGACAGCGGACTGTGCCGCACGCTTGTCTTCGACGGACGCACCGGCTTGAGTCATCTCGAGACGGTGACAATCAGCATGGACATGGCGAAGCAACGTGCTGGACGCGCAGGACGCTTGGCACCCGGCACTTGCTATCGGCTATGGACAAAAGCTGCGGAACATCGCATGGCAGAGCAGCGCATGCCGGAGATAGTATATGCCGACCTGGCGCCGCTGCTGCTTGATGTGGCTGCTTTTGGCGAACCGGATGCAGCAGCTTTGCCTTGGCTCACGAAACCACCGGTGAAGAGTCTTGCCGAAGCGCGTCAGCTCCTCCTCTCCCTCGGAGCAATTGACGAGAAAGGCATCACGCCGCTGGGCAAAAGAATGGCTGCCTTGCCTTGCCATCCCCGCATTGCCCGAATGATACTCCGTGCCGCAGCTCTTGGCATGACAAGCCTCGCCTGCGACATCGCCGCTTTGCTCGAAGAGAAAGACCCGCTCGCACAGAACGAAAACGAAGCAGACATCGCCTTACGTATCAGCCAATTGCAACGTGCCAGACGGCACAAGAGCTTCGGGCAATGGCAGCGTATCGCCCAGGTTGCAGAAGCTTACAGAAAGATGATGAAGGTTTCGCCGACCACCCCTCCCTTAGATGGCACGGGAAATGGTGAACCGTTTCCCCTTCCTTTGGAGGGGACGGGGGATGGGGGGCAATTCCCCCCTCCTTTGGAGGGGACGGGGGAGGCTGGCCCTTTGCTTGCCTACGCCTACCCTGAACGCATTGCGATGCAAATCGACCGCGCCGGACACTACAGGCTTGCAAGCGGCGACGAAGTGTGCCTTGACCGAAGTGACCCGCTTTCGTCTTATCCCTGGCTCGTCTTTGCGAAAACCCAGTCTGTTGGCGTTGCAAACAAAAAAGCCTCCCCTTTAAGAGGAGGTTTGGTAGGGTCTTCCGTCGAGCCGTCGGACATTGAGGAACTGGCTTCGCAACGCGACCTCGTGGCATGGGACTCGGGGCAGGATTGCCTGCTCATGCAGAGGGAGTGGCGCTTCGGCCGGCTCTTGCTTCGCTCCAAACCCATCCACGATGCGCCACGCGACTTGCAGGAACATGTCATTTGCGATGCTGTGGCGAAGAACGGACTGAGTTTGTTGTCGTGGAGCGACGAGGTCAGCGCTTTGCAACGACGTGTAGCTCAAGTGGCTGCATGGCATCCCGAACTGAACCTCCCCGACCTTTCCACGCCGCATCTTCTCGCTGCGGTGCACGATTGGCTACCTTATTATATATATGATGGTGAGCGATTGCGTACGACGGGAGCTGCCCTGCGGAAGATTGACTTGAGTGCTGCCTTGTGGGCACTCATTCCCTACGACCTTCAGCAGCAAATAGAGCGCATAGCTCCCTCGCATGTCGTTGTGCCGACGGGCAGTCATATCCGCCTGGATTACCGTGTCGGTGCCGAGGCGCCAGTGCTGAGCGTGCGCCTTCAGGAGTGTTTCGGCATGAAGGAGACGCCACGAGTGAACGAAGGGAAGGTGCCCGTGCTGATGGAACTGCTCTCGCCGGGCTATAAGCCTGTCCAGCTCACCAGCGACCTCAGCAGCTTTTGGCAAAACACTTACTTTGAGGTGCGAGGCGAACTGCGCCGTCGTTACCCAAAGCATTACTGGCCCGACAACCCCTTGGAGGCCGAGGCTGTACGGGGAACGAAACGGAGCGGGCAAAATAAGAGCGTGCTCTTATGAAGATAAGAGCACGCTGTGTTGGTCACAAGAGCACGCCCTTCTCCCAACAAGAGCACGCCGTGTCTGTCCCTGCTGAATGCAAGGCAGTTGGTTAGAGCCTTACCAGATGTCTTCCGGCTTCTCGGGATTGTCGTAAATCTCCTTTGCGACGTATTCGATGAAGTCCATATAGAACTCTTTGCGGTCGGAGTCGAGGACGGACTTGAGCTTGATGTAGTAAGTCTTGTCGGGGTCGAGTGTCTGGCGGACAAAGATGTGTCGGATGTTCTCGCGGTCGTTCTTTCCGCGCTCTGTGCCATCGTTGGAGTTGATGGACTGCGGTCCCTTCATATAGCCGTTGTTACGCATACGCTTGTCGATTTCGGCATTGTAGTCGTCATCGTCTAAGTGGTCGTCCTCCCAACCTACTTTCTTGGCGTCCAAATCGTTTCGACAGTCCATGGTCAAGTCGATAGGAATGCCAGCGACGGGCAGCTTGTCTGGCTCGGAGCCAAAGTAAATCTGTGCCACACCTCGATTGGAATTGGCAAGCACCTTGTAGCGCACTTCGTAAGTGCCGCGACGAGGCACGGGAGGCAGCGTGAACATCACTTCGAAGCGTCCTACTGCTTTCATCTCGTCTCGGTTGAGGTTGCACCAGTCATCGTTCCAAGCATTGTAGTAAACGAAGTTCATGTCGGCGTTCTGCTGCATGTTTTCGAAGTAGTTGTAGGAGCGTACGGTGTTGGGAATATAGACGTGCTTGTAGCGTTCCTCGCTTGCTTTCTTGAGGCGGATGTCGTTGTTCATGGCTTCCGGGAAGAGGCTCATGCCGTCGAAGCGGATGCGGTTCTTCTGGAGATTGTTGCGCACATTGTCATTATATGAGATGGGAGCATCGATGGGATAGACGCAGCAGTTTGTCATGTCGTTGAGGATGGCAAGCGGCGAATTGGAGTCCACGAGGCTTCCCACCTTGTCTGGGTCGCATCCGATTTCTTCGCCGGTGCCGCGACGTCCGTTGTCGGTTGTCGGGAAGCGGTTGATATAGACGCCGTTGCTGGCTCCGCTTTCGGTGAGTTTGAAGAGGCGGCGCTTGCCCATCGTCGTGTAAAACTCATAGACGGGGATGGAGTAGGACTCGGGTTTGCTCAGGTTGTAGCCGAATTCGTTGACGTGGAACACGAGTTTGCCCTTTGGAATGCGCATGGGCAACATGTGGTAGGTGATCCACTGGTAGAGTAGGTTGTTTTCTTTCTTATAGTTCTTGTCTGTCACGAAGTTGTCTTCGTCGCTGTACTGATGGTTGTCGAGAATCCATTGTGTGACTTTTTCCATCAGGTCTGGGGCGTTGGGGTCGATGCCTTGGCTGCGCCAGAAGTCGTCGGGTTCGGCAAAGATAGTGAAGCCATAGAGGCGGTGCTTGGGAGCATAGCCGATGTCGCCTTCAGCAAAGCCATAGCTTGTCATGCCTATCAGGTCCTTGATTTGTCCAGTCTGGTAGAGCTCTTCGTACTTCTCGTCGCGCTCCTTGCTCAAGGTGTCGAGCAGTCCGCAGGCCTGTATGATGCGGAAGCATGCCAGGAAGCCTTCCTTCTTGTCGTCGATGTACTGCTGGATGTAGTTGGCAGCCGTGATGTCCTTTGGGGCAATGACTTTCTCCATCTGGTGGATGATGCCGTTGATGACGAGGATGTCGCGTTCCTTGACGCTCACCGGGCAGTCGTCGTTGATGTAGATGCTGTCGGGCTTGTTGGCAGGCTTTCTGACGGAAAGTTTTCTGTCGTTGAGTGTGCCGAGTATGAACTCGTCTTTGTCGTTGGGGAAGTTAGAGGTGTAGAAGAATGCGTTGGACTCGTCTCCGCCGTCGATGATGCTGTTATAGACGATGACCTTGCGGATGGAGTCGAGCTTGTGCTCGTTTGTGAAGGCGTCCCATGACGGTTCTGCGATGAGCCCTTCCTTCACGAGGTCTTGCAGGTAATGCTGGATGGCATCGTTTGTGGGCGCGAAGACGGTATAGACGCCGCGTGCGCTCAGCAACTGGCTAACCTTCGATTCACTGAGTCTGCTGATTTTTACATTCTTCAATATGTCAACGTAGCTGCTATAGGCTTCATGCTTTTCCAAGTAGCTGATGATGGTGTTTTCGGTGAAGACATAGCGTGCCGATGTGTCGATGTTTTCTGTGCAGCCCCAAATGCAGGCTGCGGCAAAGCATAGTTTAAGAGAATGAATGAGTCGTCTCATGTCGTTTTTTAGCATATTTGAGCACAAAGATAGCAGATTTTTCAATACAAAGCAACATTTTGTCGCATTTCTTTTGCAATTTGGCTGCATATTTGTAACTTTGCTGCAAATTACATTATAAACAGTAGTACTAATTTATCAAAAAAATGAAGAAAAACGTTTTCCTTGGTCTCGCAGCGATAGCTGCCGGACTTTGTCTGTCTGCCTGCAACGGCAAGACGGCCACCACCGAGCAGAGCGCTGACAGCCTCACCCTCTCCGGTCTCAATGCCGCTGACTTCGCCAGCGACTCTACTGCACTCTACACTATTACGAATGAAAACGGCATGGAAGTGTGCTTCACCAACTTTGGCGGCCGCATCGTCAGCATCATGGTGCCCGACAAGGACGGCAACATGACGGATG
>CAMKTM010000169.1 GCA_946415695.1 uncultured Prevotellaceae bacterium
AGTTGCTCATGAACGACACCATCAATCAGCGAATAGACGCCTGCACGCTCATCCTTGCGCCCCTGCTCACCGTGCTCGAGCATGAACGACACCATCAATCAGCAAATAGACGCCTGCACGCTCATCCTTGCGCCCCTGCTCACCGTGCTCGTCGTGTTCATGCCATTTGTGCTGAGGTTGCTTTATGAAGAGGAATTCCTGGTGGTAACAGGCATGGCCACGCTTTCGGTCTTCTATCCCTTCCTGCGCTGTATGTCCCTGCCGATAGGTTACAGCATTCTGGCCAAAGGACATAGCATCGCATATCTCGTGCTCGAGGTCATCTATGACATACTCATCGGGCTGCTCATCTGGTGGTGCTACAACGCATTCGGGCTCATAGGAGCAGGAATCGCATTGAGCGTGGGAGCAATATACGACACGGTGGTCTATTCCCTCTTCTGCCATTTCCGCTACGGATTCACGTTCAAGAGGAGCACATTGCTCTTCTGCATCGGACAACTCATCTGCCTGCTCACAGCCGTAGAGTACTGTTTCCTCGTCTCTCCCAGCAACGAGCAGAAATACACCATTGGTGCCATTGCCATCGCCGTATCATCATCGCTAAGCCTTTACCAACTCCTGCACCGGTCAGACTTCGCGAAACGTACGATCAGGAAATTCACTAAACGTTGAGCACTTTAATTTTTTAACGATATGAAAAGGTACCTGTTTCTTGCATTGCTTCTGAAATGCACATTAGACTTAACGGCTCAAAACTCGCCTTCACTCATCCAGTATGTTGAACCCCGCATCGGCACGGCCCATTGTCGTGCTTTCCACTTTGCCCCTGGCTCCAAGCCTTTCGGCATGGCCAAGCCCGGTCCTTCCACCAATGGCTCCTTAGGCAATGCCGACGGATGGCAGGCCACAGGCTACGACTATCGCGACAAGTCCATCGAGGGCTTTGTCTGCACCCACGAATTTCAGGTGGGCGGCATCACCGTAGCACCCTCCACAGGCGTGCTTCTCACCACACCCGGCAATCCCGACGGCACTGGCCACAGAGGCTACCGCTCCGCATTCACACACGAAGAGGAGTTCGCCACAGCAGGCTATTATCAGGTACTCCTGAAGGACTACGACATCAATGCTGAAGTGACCGCCACCGACCGCGTCGCCTTCCTGCGCTTCACCTTTCCAGAGTCAAAATCAGCCCACCTCATCTTCGACATCGGACACCAGCAAGGCGAAAGCGGCAAGGTGAAGGACTCCGAAGTGTGGATTAACGAGGACGGAACCGTTGAGGGATGGGTCGTAACCTTGCCCGAATACATCAAGAAGTACCAGCGCGGTGCCGACCAGCGCATCTACTTCTCCGCAGTGCTCGACAAGAAAGCCGTGTCCAGCGGCACGTTCAACGGCACCGACATCCACGAGAACACGACATACGCACACGGCATAGGAGCCGGTGCCTACCTTAACTTCAACACCAAGCAGGACGAACAAATAACCGCAAAGGTCGCCATTTCCTACACTTCCGTGCAGAATGCCCGCATCAACCTCAAAGCAGAGGGAACAGGCATCAGTTTCGACAATGCCAAAGCCGCTTCTCAGCAGGCATGGGAAGAAGCCCTGGGACGCATCGTCGTGGAGAGCAAGAACAAGAATGACCTCAAGAAGTTTTATTCCGGCCTCTATCACGGATTGCTCGGCAGAGGCGTAATGAGCGACGTGAACGGTGCGTATCCCAAGCACGACGGCACCATCGGACAGATGCCCATGGAAAACGGGAAGCCCAAATGCCGCATGTTCAACACCGATGCCATGTGGGGCGGACAGTGGAACCTGACACAGCTCTGGGCTTTGGTCTATCCCGAGCATCTGTCGGAATTCGTCTCCTCCACTCTTCAGGAATACAAGGATTGCGGCTGGCTTGCCGACGGCCTTGCCAACTCGAAATACGTCTCTGGCGTCGGCACCAACCAGTTGCCGCTGATGATTGACGCAGCCTACCAGTGCGGCATCCGCGACTTCGACCTCGAACTTGCCTACGAAGCATGTCTGAAGAACGAGTTGGACGGCGAGAACCGCCCCGAAGGTGCTGGCAAGGACGACACCGCCGACTTCGTGGAACTGGGCTATGCGCCACACAAGAACCTTGGAGAGCGCGGCGAGGACTTCTACTTCTCTGGCTCGCACACCCTCGAATATGCCTTCTCTGCCTACGCCACCGCAATGCTTGCAAAAAGCCTCGGACAAACGGAATACTACGACAAGCTCATGTGGATGGCACGAAGCTGGGAACGCATCTTCGACGAAAAGACCGGCTACATGCATCCTCGCCTCAAGAACGGCGACTTCATCGAAAACTTCGACCCCATGCAAGTTTGGCGAGGCTTCCAGGAAGGAAATGCCGTGCAATACACATTCTACGTGCCACACATGCCCGAAGAACTCATTAAGAAAGTGGGTGAGGACGAGTTCAACAAGCGTCTGGACGGCATCTTCACAGCTTCGCAGCCACAGATATTCTCTGGCGGAAAGGAGATTGATGCCTTTGCAGGACTGCGCACATACTACAATCAGGGCAACCAGCCTTGCCTTCACATCTCCTGGCTCTTCAATCACAGCAATCGTCCCGACCTCTCCCAGAAATGGGTTCGCGCCATCTGCAACGAGTTCTACGGCACCGACGGCATCCATGGCTACGGCTACGGCCAGGACGAAGACCAAGGGCAACTGGGGTCGTGGTACGTCATGTCCTCCATCGGTCTCTTTGCCGTGGACGGTCTGACATCGCCCGAACCGGCCTTCACCATCGGAAGCCCCATCTTCGACAAAGTCACCATCAAGCTCAATCCAAAGTATTACACGGGCAAGGAATTCACCATCACCACCAAAAACCCACGTTGGGCAATGGTCAACGGCCAATGGTCAATGAAAAACATATACGTACAGCCCGAAAAGACCATCAACGGCGAACAGAGAACTGCTGGAAGCCTTAAGTTTGCCGACATCACCTCCGGCGGCTCAATGGAACTGACCTTAACCCCCAAACCCGCCACTGCAAAGAAGTAAAATCAGAAAAATTAGCATCTTAAAGCGAAAAAACTTGATTGAGCGCTTGCAGATTTAGGAAAAAGTCGTACCTTTGCACGCCGATTATTATCAAAGGGTCCCAAAAAGGCCCTCTCGGGGCGTGTGAATAGTCCGTCATTGGCCTGAACGGATGGTTCGTGAATCGCACTGACAAAAGAGAAATTAATTAGGTAGAAACAAAACAAAAAGTTAGACAAAGAATGGATACTTTGAGCTACAAGACCATCTCAATGAACAAGGCTACCGTCAAGAAGGAATGGGTAGTAGTGGATGCTACTGACCAGGTTCTCGGTCGCCTCTGCTCGAAAGTGGCAAAATTGCTGAGAGGCAAGTACAAGGCAGAGTTCACTCCCAATGTGGACTGCGGTGACAACGTAATCATCGTGAATGCCGACAAGATTATCATCACTGGTAAGAAGATGACCGACCGCACCTATCTGTCCTACACAGGCTATCCCGGCGGCCAGCGTGCCATCACTCCTGCCGAGATTTTGGCAAAGCCCAACGGCGCAGAGAAACTGCTCCGCCGCACAGTAAAGGGTATGCTGCCTAAGAACAAATTGGCTGACCAGTTGCTCGGCAACCTCTATATTTATGGTGGTGCAGAACACAAGCAGCAGGCACAGAGCCCCAAGGCAATCGATATTAACCAGTACAAATAAACACCTAATATGGATACGAAATACATAGCTAATGCGCTGGGTCGCCGCAAGAGCGCCGTTGCCCGCGTCTATGTCAAAGAGGGTAATGGCAAGATTACCATCAACAAGCGTGACCTGACCGAGTACTTCCCCAGCACCATCCTTCAGTTCGTGGTTAAACAGCCTCTCGCTCTGCTCGACGTGCTTGAGAAGTATGACATCAACGTGAACCTCTATGGTGGCGGCTACACCGGTCAGTCGCAGGCTCTGCGCCTCGCAATTGCACGCGCCCTCGTGAAAATCAACGCAGAAGACAAGAAGGCACTCCGCGCCGAAGGCTTCATGACACGCGACAGCCGCGAGGTCGAGAGAAAGAAGCCCGGACGTCCAAAGGCACGCCGTCGCTTCCAGTTCAGCAAACGTTAATGTTCAATGCAAAATTCTTAATTCATAATTCATAATTAAGCTACGCACTGATAGCGGACAACTAACAATAATTATGAATTATGAATTATGAATTATGAATTGCCAACAAGGTTTAGCATCTAAATCTGCCAGACTCCCCCTCCCTATATATTATATACAATGTATAGGGAGACAAGTCGGGGGACTACCCGCAGATTGGTTCTTCTCCTAAGCTCTTGCGCAAGCGGAGCCAATACAAAAGAATTAACAAGAAAGTAAACAACAAACAAAGGTTGTAAGGCCTAAAGGTCATGAGGTCGCTTCGCTTTCGGGTAATGTCACCTCATAACCTCAAAACCCCAAAACCTCAAAACCCCAAAAACAATGTCAAGAACTAATTTTGAGACTTTATTGGAGGCTGGATGTCACTTCGGCCACCTCAAGAGAAAGTGGAACCCCGCCATGGCTCCTTACATCTTCATGGAGCGCAACGGCATTCATATCCTCGACCTGCACAAGACAGTTGCCAAGGTTGACGAAGCAGCTGAAGCCCTGAAGCAGATTGCCAAGAGCGGAAAGAAGATTCTCTTTGTCGCTACCAAGAAACAGGCCAAGCAATGCGTTGCCGACCTCGCCACCTCTGTAGGCATGCCCTACGTTATCGAGCGCTGGCCCGGCGGCATGCTCACCAACTTCCCCACCATCCGCAAGGCTGTGAAGAAGATGAGCAACATCGACAAGCTCATTGCCGACGGCACCTTCAGCAACCTCTCCAAGCGCGAGATTCTGCAGGTTAGCCGCCAGCGTGCTAAGCTCGAGAAGAACCTCGGCTCTATTGCCGACCTCAACCGCCTGCCTTCTGCACTCTTCGTCGTTGACGTACTGAAGGAGCAGATTGCCGTGCGCGAGGCAAACCGCCTGGGCATTCCCGTGTTCGGCATCGTCGATACGAACAGCAATCCCGACAACATCGACTTCGTCATCCCCGCTAACGACGATGCAAGCAAGAGCATCGAGGTCATCCTCCAGGCTTGCTGCGCTGCCATCAACGAGGGTCTCGAGGAGCGCAAGGCTGAAAAGGCCGACAGCGATGCTGCTGCCGAGCAGGAAGACCAGCCCGTGAAGAAGGGACGTCGCAGCGGTAAGG
>CAMKTM010000170.1 GCA_946415695.1 uncultured Prevotellaceae bacterium
AGCGCCAAGGCGCGCTTTTTATGCGCGGAAGGCAATAAGAGCGTGCCTCGTTGGACGACGTGACAAGAGATGTTTGCAGAGACAACACGTCGAAGCAGAACTTAACATCGCCTTTAATGTCAAAAATCCCATTTTGTTGCCTTCCGAAGCTCACATTTTGCCTCAATAGCCCCAATTTTCTGCCTTCATTTGCCCTTCACTGTTAAATTTTCCCTAAATTGTTTGGCAGTTATCATAATAATTGATAAATTTGCAAGAAGAATGTACAAAAACTAATACATACACGTTATGAACTTAATGAAAATAATGCCTGCAGCATTGCTGCTGACACTGAGTCTCGGAGCATACGCCCAAGATGAGGACGAACTGCTGAACGAAAGCGTTGAAGAAGATTCCACAGAAGTCGCTGTCCCCACTTCCCTAACTGACAGGAAAACCTTCCATCGCGTACAGATCGGCTATACCGGTACGTTCGCCAAGTACACGAACTTCGGCTACTCTCCGGACTACCACAATTATTTCCTCAATGGGATAAGCGTAGGATGGATGGGCGACTTGCGCATCGCAAAGAAAATAGGTCTGTTCCTGGAACTCGGAGCCATGTTTTCCTTCCACACAGGCGCTAGCAGAGGCGACAGCATCCTGACATACCCTGCCAGCCAAGGCGGCGACGAATACGTTCACCACTACCGCGTAAATGCCTTGTCGTTGACAATTCCCGTCAACATCAACTACCAGTTCAAAAACGTCTTTGGCGTCAAAGACCTCACGTTTGCACCCTTCATTGGCGCCTATGCCCGCTTCAATGTGATGGCAAAGCGTTCAGAGACCGAAACCCGCACGTTCTACACCTACAATCCCGACGGCTCGCGTGTAGTTGTGCCCGGCAAAACAGAAGAAAGGGAGTTCACGGCAAGCCTGATGAGCATTGATGCCGACAAAAGAGCCATCGAAAGAAAGCCGCACACAGGCAGACTCCTGCAGGCAGGTGCCCAGGTTGGCTTAAACGTCTATTATAAGCACTATTACGCAGGACTTGCCTACATGCACGACCTCACGCCCTTCGCAAGGCACTACAGCGAAGACGGACTGACTTCAAAGACCACACCTCAAGGCGGCAATCTGCCTTCGAGAGGTACAGGTTGCGACATGGAGATTTCCACAAGGCACAACTTCGCCATCACCGCCGGCTGGATCTTCTGACAAACGCAGAGATAACATACAAGAAGTGGGCGTGTCCATCATCGGACACGCCCACTTCTTGTATGCAGCCTTTCGCTCCGGAAAACCGGGAAAGGCACGGACTATTCCTGCGTCATGTTCGGCACGATGAGGCGGTAGCCGCGGCCATGCACGTTGTTGATTTCGATTTCAGGATCATCCTTCAGAAGCTTGCGCAACTTCGTGATATAAACGTCCATGCTGCGGGCGTTGAAATAGTTGTCGTCCATCCAGATGGTCTTGAGGGCAAGGTCGCGCTCCAGCACATCGTTGACGTGGACGCAGAGCATCGTCAGCAACTCGCTTTCCTTCGTAGTCAGCTTCGTCTGCACGTCGCCGAAGAGAAGCACCTGGCGCTGCGTGTCGAAGATGAACTTTCCGAGCTGGAAACGCGTGATGTTCTTCTGTTCCTTACTCTTCACACGTCGCAGAATAGCTTCCATGCGATAGACAAGCTCGTCCATCGAGAAAGGCTTAGTGAGATAATCGTCCGCACCGAGCTTGAAGCCTTCCAGAATGTCCTCCTTCAAGTTCTTTGCCGTAAGGAAGATAATAGGCACTTCGCTGTTGACCAGGCGAATCTCCTTTGCCAAAGCAAAACCATCCATCTTGGGCATCATCACGTCGAGCAGACACATGTCGAACTTCCTCTTCATAAAAGCACGATAACCGGCCTCACCGTCGAGGAAGAGCTCCGCATCGTAACCCTTAGCTTCGAGGTACTCACGAACAAGCATTCCGAGGCTCTCTTCGTCCTCGCAAAGCAGAATGTGCAATTTCTGTTCCATAACTTCATTTACAATTTAACGAATTACTATTTCTATTTACAATATATTTACGATTGGGCAATTTATCGTATTGAGAGCGGTAGCAAATTCTTCATTCTTCACTCTTCATTCTTCATTCTTCATTTAGAGCGACAGTGGCAGCGTTATGGTGAACTTCGTTCCTTTGCCCAGCTCGCTGCTGGCCTTGATGGTGCCGTGGTGAAGCTCCACCATCTTCTGCACATAAGCCAGGCCGAGGCCGAAGCCCTTGACGTTGTGCTTGTCGCCGGTATGCACACGGTAGAACTTGTCGAAGATGCGCTTCAGGTTATCCTTCGCGATGCCAATGCCATTATCGGAGATGCTGATGCAGAAGTGTGTCTCGTTCTGATTGTAGGTGTGCACAAGGATGGCAAGAGGTTTGTCCTCCCGTCGGTACTTGAAGGCATTGTCCAGGAGATTGAAGATAATGTTGGTGAAGTGCATCTCGTCGGCATTGATGAAAGGATTGTAAGCCTCGACCTTCATGTCGAGCGTGCCGCCGCTTTGCGTCACCTTGAGCGAGAAGGTATCTACGACGTTCCCAACAATCTCGTTGGCGTCGAGCTCCTGCATCTTCAGGGCAATGTTGTTGTTGTCGAAGAGGCTCATCTGCAACACTTTCTCGACCTGATAGCGCAGTCGCCGCGTCTCGCTCGTGATGACACCGCCCAACCTTTCGTAAGTCTCCGGGCTCTTGTTCACGCTCTTGTCTGCAAGCATCTGAGCTGCAATGGAGATGGTGGAGATGGGCGTCTTGAACTCATGCGTCATGTTGTGCACGAAGTCTTTCTTCATCTCGCTGATGCGCTTCTGCCGGACAACAAGATAGATGGTGATGAGCGACGTGATGAGCAGAATGATGGTGAAGCCCATGGCCGGCGCCACATAGCCTGCTACGCCTCGGATGAACTGCTTCTGGTCAGGGAAATGTATCACGACGACGCCCATCTGGCCCATCGGGTCGCTTCGGAAGAGTGTCTGCTGATAGCTCGGGTCCTTGCCCTCTTCGGTATAATCCTCGCAGCGATAGACTTCTCTGCCGTCGCTGGTATAGACGATGAAATGGAAGGGAAGCGTGATGCCGTTGCCTTGGAGGGCATTGCGCAGGCATCCGTCCAGGACAGCAGGGTTCAGGCGGTCCTGGAACCTCTGCTCGCTTGCCGTGTACATGACGGCCATGATGACTTCGTCGAGCACGCCTTGCTCGTAGATGTATGCTTCGCGCACATGCTTCTGCAAGTTGCTGATGGTCTGTGCAACCTTGTTGTATTTGTTCATGTCGAGCGAGCCAAGCGACATGCTGCTTTTAGCGAGCGAGAGAGTGTCAAGGGGAAGCATATAATGCGGAAGGCGGAAGCTGTCGGGATGATTCGTCACGCCGTTCTGCCTGTCGTGCTTGGTAAGCACGGATTGCAGGTAGCGGAAGGTTTCGGCCTTTTCCAGGTCACGCGATGCCTGGTCGAGGCTGCGCAGGACGTTCTCGCTGAACTGTTCCTGACGCATCCTTATCATTTCCTTTGCATAGCGCCCCTGCAAGTAAAGCAGCGAGATGAATGCTATGCAAACGACGAGGCAAATGAGCCAAATGTAACTTCGTTTCATACGGCAAAGGTATGGCTTTATGTTAAAAAGGAAAGAGAAACGCCAGCACTTTCGTACTGGCGTTTAACTTATTTAAGGGTTCAACCCTGTTTTAATTGTTCTTTTGTCAATTAGGCAATGCGTTAGTCTTCCTTCAGCGTTGCCTGATAATCTGCCACGAGCTTCTGCTGTACGTCGGCAGGCACGAGTTCGTAGCTTGCGAACTTTGTGTTGAAGCTTGCACGACCGCCTGTCAGGCTGCTCAGGGCGGTGCTGTAGCTCGACATTTCCTTCAGGGGAGCCTTTGCCGTGAGCTTCTCGTAGCCGTTTTCGCTGCTCATGCCCATAATCATGGCACGGCGTCCCTGCAGGTCGCTCATCACGTCGCCCATCTTGTCGCTGGGCACGAGCACTTCGACGTCGTAGATGGGCTCCAGGATCTTCGGACCTGCCTCCTTGAAGGCTTGTGCGAAGGCTTGGCGGCCGGCGAGCATGAAGGAAAGTTCGTTGGAGTCAACGGGGTGCATCTTGCCGTCATAGACGATGACGCGGACGTCGCGGGCATAGCAACCCGTCAGAGGACCCTGTTCCATGCGCTGCATTACGCCCTTCAGGATGGCTGGCATGAAGCGTGCGTCGATGGCTCCACCCACCACGCTGTTGATGAAGACGAGCTTGCCGCCCCATTCCAGGTCGATGACTTCCTCGCTCTTTGCATTGATGCGGAACTCCTGATTGCCGAAGCGATAGACTTCCTGTGTCGGAGTGCCTTCAACGTATGGCTCAACGATGAGGTGTACTTCGCCGAACTGTCCTGCGCCGCCTGACTGCTTCTTGTGGCGATAGTCGGCACGTGCAGCCTTCGTGATGGTCTCGCGGTAGGGAATCCTGGGTTCGTCGAAGACTATCTGAATCTTCTCGTTGTTCTCCATGCGCCACTTGAGAGTGCGAAGATGGAACTCTCCCTGACCGTGGACGAGTATCTGACGGAGTTCTTTGCTCTGCTCGATCTGCCATGTTGGGTCTTCTTCGCGCATCTTCTGCAGGGCGTTCATCATCTTTTCCGTTTCGCTTTCGTTGACGGCGCGGATGGCGCGGGAATACTTGGCATTGGGGAACTTGATGAAGTTGAACTTGTTTTCGCAGTCTTTGCCGTTGAGTGTGTTGCCCGTCTTGACGTCCTTGAGCTTCACGCTGCAGCCGATGTCGCCGGCAGCGAGTTCTTCTACTTTAATACGGTTTGCGCCTGCGCACACGAACATCTGTGCGATGCGCTCCTTGCTGCCGCGGTCGGCGTTGGTGAGGTCGTCGCCTTCCTTGACGGTTCCGCTCATTACCTTGAAGTACTGCACTTCGCCGATATGGGGCTCCATAGCCGTCTTGAAGAAGAAGAGGCTTGTCGGGCCTGCTGCATTGGGAGCAACCTCTTCGCCGCGGGAGTTGTGCACCTTGGGCATTTCATCGACGAAGGGAACGACGTTGCCGAGGAATTCCATGAGACGACGCACGCCCATGTCCTTCACAGCATCGACGCAGAAGACGGGGAACATGCCGCGGCTGATGAGGCCCTTGCGGATGCCTTCGCGCATCTCGTCCTCGGTGAGGTCTTCGCTCTCGAAGA
>CAMKTM010000171.1 GCA_946415695.1 uncultured Prevotellaceae bacterium
CGAGTGTAGCGAGTTAACTTCCATTTTAACTTCCATTATAACTTCCGAAACTTCATTTAGGAATAAAAAAGCTTCCCCGTTTTGAGGAAGCTTGGAAAAGCCTCCCCATGAAGGGGAGGTCGTTGGGTGCTTTAAGACTTGGCCACGGCTTCCATGAAATCCTTACAGGGCTTGAAGTATGGAATGTCGTGAGCGGGGATGACCAGAGTCGTGTTCTTGGAGATGTTGCGTGCTGTCTTTTGCGCACGGTGCTTGAGCGTCCAGGTTCCCCAGCCGCGGATATATACATTTTCTTTGTTGATAAGAGATTCTTTGAGCGTGTCAATGAATCCCTCTACTGCAGCCAATGCCGTTGGCTGGTCGATGCCGGTCTTCTCAGCCACCATCTTTACTAATTCAATCTTTGTCATATTGTTTTTGTTATTATATGTTTATGATGTTTTTTGAAGTAAAGTGCGACAAAGGTACGACAAAAAGTCTAAAGTCACAAAGCAAAACAAGATAAATTATATGTATTTTCACTTAATTTATATTTTTGCATTGTTTTTTGCTCACTTATTTGTACCTTTGCGCAGGGAAACACGAAACTTCAATAAATATGAAACTCAACATTGCAGTGTTGGCCGGTGATGGTATCGGCCCCGAGATTATGGAGCAGGGCGTGGCTGTGCTCAGTGCTGTGGCTGAAAAGTTCGGCCACGAAGTGACTTACAAGGAAGCTCTCTGTGGCGCTCATGCCATCGACGAGGTGGGCGACCCCTTCCCCGAAGAGACTTATCAGATTTGCGAGGCAGCAGACGCTGTGCTGTTCGCGAGCGTAGGCGACCCGAAGTTCGACAACAACCCTTCGGCAAAGGTTCGCCCTGAACAAGGCCTCTTGGCTATGCGCAAGAAACTTGGCCTCTATGCCAACATCCGTCCGGTGGAGACCTTCGACTGCCTTGTCCACAAGTCTCCTCTGAAGGACGAACTTGTTCGCGGTGCCGACTTCGTCTGCATTCGTGAACTGACTGGCGGCATGTACTTCGGCAAGAAACAGGAACCGACGACCAATGCCGATGGGGTAGAGGATGCTTTCGACACGAACTACTACAGCCGCCCCGAGGTGGAACGCATCCTTCGCGTCGGTTATCAGTATGCCCGTCAGCGCAGAAAGCACCTGACGGTCGTCGATAAGGCAAACGTGTTGGCTTCCAGCCGCCTTTGGCGCAAAGTGGCGCAAGAGATGATGTCCGAGTACCCTGATGTAGAGACAGACTTCATGTACGTGGACAATGCTGCGATGAGGATGATACAAGACCCTCGCTTCTTCGACGTCATCGTCACGGAGAACACCTTCGGCGACATCCTGACCGACGAAGGCTCTTGCATCACGGGCTCCATGGGCTTGCTCCCAAGTGCTTCGACGGGAAGTTCAACCCCCGTGTTTGAACCCATCCATGGCAGTTGGCCTCAGGGCAAAGGCTTGAACATCGCCAACCCCTTGGCACAAATCCTTTCCGTGGCTATGCTGTTCGAATACTTCGACCTGAAGAAGGAAGGAGCCCTCGTGCGCGAGGCTGTCAATGCTTCGCTCGACAAGAATGTCCGCACACCAGAGATTCAGGTGGAAGGCGGCGCCAAGTACGGCACGAAGGAAGTCGGAGCTTGGATTGTGGAATACATTAAGAACAAGTGAAAAAGATGATGGAGATAATAGAAGATAGAGGAAGATATGTCGCTTTCAGCGACGAAGACAAAGGACAATTCTTTTGGCCGCCATTCAAACTTATGTCTTTTATCTTCTTCTGTCTTCTTTTATCTCCTTCTGTCTCCTTTGCAAACACAGAGCCTGATGACGAGTACAAGGAAGGCTTCCTGACCTCTTTCCTCAATCGCGGCCTTCAAAAAATAATGACAAAGGCTGAGACGAAATCAGAGACGAAGGACGAACCGCTTCGCTACGGTCGCAACATCACGAAGTATATCAGCGTGCCTCAGTTCGGCGGTTACGTCATCGGCAAGTACGGCTATTCGAGCAAAGGCAACGTCAGCACGAACAGCTTCGAATGCCGAATGGTCAGGATTTATGTCTCAGGCACCATCCTCCGCGACTTCAAGTACCGCGTACAGGTCGAGCTGAAGAACCCTGCGATGCGCGACTACACTCTGGAGTGGGTGCGCTTCAAGGAGTTTCAGATAAAGGGAGGACAGTTCAAACGTTGCTTCACCTATGAGAACCCCATGAACCCTTGGGACTTAGGTCTCGGCAACTATTCGCAAGTGGCTCAACACATGACGGCGCTGCTAAAGGACGACCCCAGCGGCGAGACCGCTCAGAACGGACGCGACATCGGATTGCAAATACAAGGCGACCTCTTCCCCGTCGGCAAAGACCGCCACAGGTTGATACGCTATCAGGCTGCCGTCTATAATGGAAACGGCCAGAACAAGAAAGACAACAACAAACAAAAGGATTTTATTGGCAACATTCAGGTGCAGCCCATCAAAGACCTCTACATCGGTCTCTTCGGATGGAAAGGAACCTATACAGGTGCCAACGGCATCAGCGTCAGGCGTAACCGCTGGGCACTCTGCGGCAAGTTCGAGCGCAAGGACTGGAGCGTGCGTGCCGAATATGCTCACCATACAGGACGCAACGCCAATGACTTCGACACAGAGACAATGACCTGGAAGGAAGGTTCGACAAGGAAAGCCGATGGCTGGTACATCGTTGTCGGTGCGCCTGTCACGTCTTGGCTGAAGATTTATTGCAGCTATGATGTCTATCGCAAAGATGCGACTTGGGGCACGATGAAGAGCATCTACAACCTTTGCCCGAATTTCCAGTTGCACAAGAACCTGATGTTTCAACTTCAATACAACTACGTCAACGACCGCACGGCAACAGACCACAACTACCATGAACTATGGGCACAAGCGTACGTAAGATTCTGAAAGAAGCGAAGGACGAAGAGAAAAGAAGAACGAAGGATAAAAGGAGCAACCATCCCTCTTTGCCAAGCTCTGGCGCAAACGGTAAGCTCATCGCCCTTCTCTCTTCTCTCTTCATTTTCATAGCATTATCCTGGTACTTCCTTTATGTGAGGAATGCCGACACGATGTACTTCTTGCAAGACCGCGGCTGGTGGAACAGTACAAGCCTCTTCTTTGAGGAATGTACGAGAGTTCCGGGCGGACTGCTTGATTGGGCGGGCGCTTATTTGACGCAGTTCTTCTACCATCCTGCCCTTGGCTGTGCGATGCTCATTGCGCTTTGGGTGGCAACCTTCTTCTTGGCAAAGTGGTCGTTCAAGGTTCCTGCCGAATGGAGCTTCCTGCTCTTCATCCCTATGGCGGCTCTGCTTTGCAGCGATATTCAGCTGGGCTATTGGATATATATAATGAAAGATGTTGACTACGTCTTCTATCATCCCTTGGGTCTTTTCGCTGCCTTGCTCTTGTCTGTTCCTTTCTGGCGACACTTGCCCCTCGGCGACAAGGTCAGGCAAGGGGTGGCTCTTGCTTGGATTCCTTTGGTCGCTGCCTTGTTCTACTATCCTCTTGGCATTTATGCTTTGCTGGCAGCGGTCATCGTAACAATCCAAAATGCGAAGTTCAAAAGCCAAGATGATGGCTTGCCGAAATTATTCACTTTCCACTTTTCTCTTTTCACTTTATTGCTTCTCACCCTCTGGCTTGTGCCTTTGCTTGAGACGTCGGGCACGACCTTGATGCGGCCTGACCAACCGTGGACGTATGGCTTCCGCAAGTTTGTCCTTGACGACTTGCGCGACGTTTCCCTTGAGGTTCCTTTCTACATTGCGCTCATCTCGCCTGTCCTCTTTCCTCTTATCAAGTTGATAAGGACGAGAAAGCTCTTGGTCAGCCAGAGCCTTGCCGTAGCCTTTGCCGCCGTGACGTTCTTCTGCCTTTCGGCTCGCGACTTCACGGACTACAACTACCATGCCGAGCTTCGGATGCAGCGCAGCGTGGAGAACTGCCAATGGAACGATGTGCTTCGCGAAGCGGCAATGGCAAAAGGTCCCGTCACTCGCGAGATGGTCATGTTTCGCGACATTGCCCTCATCAACAGAGGTGAGTACTGTTCCAAACGATACATATATAATAATGAAAGCGTTCCGCCCGTCACGGTCAGCGACTCCATCCATATCCGCATTGCCGACCAAGCGGCTGACCTCATCTATTACAACTTCGGCGAGACGGTCTTTGGCATCAGGCGTGCCATAGAGCGTTGTATGCACTACGGCTATTCCTATTACACGTTGCGTATGCTGACGCAATGCGCAATCGTGAACGGCGAAAAGGACAATGCCCGAAAGTACCTGCGCCTCTTGAACCGAACGACTTTCCAGAAGAAGTGGGCAGAGCGAATGCAACGCTTTGTCGATGACGACAAGCTTTTGCTGACGGATGAGCATTTCCGTATGCCGCTCAAGCTCTACAACGAGGGGTCGGAACTTGTGGGAGTTGACGACAAGTATGTAGAACTGACGATTATGAAAAAGTGGATGTCCACCATGACGAACGACCCCGAAGCTCAAGAGGTGGCTTTGGGTTGCGCAATGTCGATGCGCGACCAAAGATGCTTCTGGTCGCAAGTGCAACAGTTCTATAACATAAATCCGGGCAAACATTTCCCCATACATGTGCAGGAGGCGATGCTCTTCGGCGTCTATGAACTGAAGATGCAAGGCATTAACCTCTCCTTCGTCCAGTTCGACGAACGTGTCGTGGAGCGCTACAAAGCCTTCTTCGACAGGCTTCAGCAGTATTCAAGCCAGGGCATGAACCAAGAGCAGATAGGCAAAGCCCTTCGGCCGGAGTTCGGCGACACCTATATGTGGGACTATTGTGTGCTGAGGCAGGTGCAGACAAACTAATCTCATTTACTATTTAATAATTTACTATTTACTATTTAATTATTTACCATTTACCATTTAATCATTTACCATTTACTATTTATATGCGGGCGGTAGCAAATTCTTCATTCTTCATTGGTCTCGTCGAGCTAAAGCATCTTCGTTCTTCGTTGTTTCTTCTTTTGCTCCTCCTGGTTGCCTGTTCCAAGCATCCTTCTGTGCCGTCGAACTATTCACAGGCGGATGCAGAACCGGACATCTGGCCGGACTACAGGAACGTGACGGTTCCGCCAAACATTGCTCCGCTCAACTTCCTGGTCGATGGCGTAGATGATGTCGTGGCTGAATACAGCGTCCAAA
>CAMKTM010000172.1 GCA_946415695.1 uncultured Prevotellaceae bacterium
CTGGCAGGAAAAGAGAGACCTGTTATGCCTACGTGCGATCGACAAAACAATTTTAATAACTAATTAAGCATTATGGCTGATTTAATCAAAATTGCTGAAGAAGCATTTGCAACAGGCAAGAGCCATCCCACATTCAAGGCTGGTGACACAGTGACTGTTGCATACAAAATTGTCGAAGGTAACAAGGAGCGTATCCAGCTCTACCGTGGTGTCTGCATCAAAATTAGCGGCCACGGCGAGAACAAGCGCTTCACTGTTCGCAAGATGTCCGGCACGGTGGGCGTAGAACGTATCTTCCCCCTCAACAGTCCCAACATCGACAGCATTCAGGTGAACAAAGTTGGTAAGGTACGTCGTGCCAAGCTCTACTACCTGCGCAACCTCACCGGTAAGAAGGCCCGCATCGCCGAAAAGCGCGCTGCTGCTCAGAAGGAAGACTAATCCCCTACCCTTCTTACAGATAAAAGCACCTGCCCTCAGAAGGGTTCGGTGCTTTTTTAACTTATAAACAACAAGCAAAACAATACATTATGAAAACTGTCAAGACATTACTCATCGCCTTACTCGCACTGCTCGCCACAGGTTGCGGCACAACAAACACTGTTCCCATCACGGGGCGCCAGACACAACTGCTCGTCGATGACGCACAGATTCTCAGCCTTAGCAGCCAGCAATATCAAGAGTATATGAAAGGTGCCAAACTTTCTGCCAACCAGAACAACACGGCACTCGTCAAGCGCGTAGGCCAGCGCCTTGCCACAGCCGTTGAGACTTACCTTAAGAACAATGGCTATGAAAGCGAATTGAAGAATTTCCAATGGGAGTTCAATCTCGTAGCCAACAACCAAGCCAATGCCTTCTGCATGCCTGGAGGCAAGATAGTCGTCTATGAAGGAATGCTGCCCGTGACGCAAGACGAGGCCAGCCTTGCCATAGTGCTCGGACACGAAATAGCTCATGCCGTAGCCAAGCACTCCGCCGAACAACTCTCGAAACAGATGCGCCAACAGTACGCCGCACAGATAGGCGGCACCGTGCTGAACCAAGTGGCACAGGCAAAGGGACTGGGCAACTACTCAAGCCTCATAGACATGGCAGCTCAAATGGGCTTCAACTTCCTCAACCTCAAGTATTCTCGCGACAACGAGACGGAAGCAGACCATCTTGGCCTCATCTTCGCCGCCATGGCCGGTTACGACCCGCAGGTTGCCGTCGCCTTCTGGCAGCGAATGGCACAGTCGAGCCAAGGCAAGACAATGGAGCTGTTCAGCGACCACCCTTCCGACGAGAAACGCATCGCTGCATTGCAGAAACTGATGCCAGAGGCCCTCAAATACTATACGCCACAAACAACACCGGCTCCCAAGAACAACACGACCTCGAAGAAAAAGAAATAAAACGGCCATGGGTTTCAACATGAAGAAATCGCTTATCATACTTTCAGCCCTTCCGCTCTTGGCAGGTCTCTGCATTTCATGCAAAAACGAAGAGACGTATGCCGAACAGAAGGAAAAGGAGTACAATGCCATCCAGTCTTTCCTGAAACGCAACATTGTGGTGCGCGACGCAGACGGCAACGTGGTCTGTGACGTCGGCACCATAGAAACAATCACCGAGGAGGAGTTCCAGAACCAAGGCTTCACAACGGATTTAGACAGAAATCAGTACGTCCTATTTAACAATTCGGGCGTTTATATGCAGATAAGACGTAAAGGAACCGGCGAAAAGCTGGAGAGTGGCAAGACGGCACGCGTCATCTGCCGTTTCATAGAATTCAACATTCTGGGCGACAGTATTCAGTTGCGTAACGATGTCAACTATTGGCATTCCAGCCCCGACATCATAAAAATTTCCAACAGTTTGGGCAGCTTTACAGCAAGTTTCGACACGGAAATAAACGGCGGCGGCGCTATGTATAAACAATATGGCAGTACGAGTGTTCCGAGCGGATGGCTTACACCATTCCCATACATTTGCATTGGTCGTCAGGATAGCAAAGAAGAAGGCATTGCCAAGGTTCGGCTCATCGTTCCGCACACTGAAGGTCAGAACAATGCCACGAGCAGCGTCTATCCTTGTTTCTACGAAATCTCTTTCCAGAAGATGCGAGACTGAGTGGCTGGCATTTACATTCATGTTCCTTTCTGCCGGTCGCGATGCGTCTATTGCGACTTCTACTCTACGACGCTTGGGCTGGACGTGGCTCAGACGTATGTTCGGGCAGTGGCAAGGGAAATGTCGCTGCGCAGAGATTACATTAAAGATGCCCAAATAGAAACCGTTTATTTGGGTGGCGGCACGCCGAGTCTGTTGCCGGCAAACAGCCTGAAAGAGCTCTTTGACGCCATCGGCCGACACTTCTCTTTAGACGAAGAACCGGAAGTGACCATCGAGGCAAATCCCGATGATGTCTGCGAGCAGTGGCTGCAAAGCCTGAAGGATTTGCCTGTCAATCGCATCAGCATGGGCGGACAGACGTTCAACGACAAGCTGCTTGCCTCTCTTGGCAGACGTCACGATGCAAATCAAACAGTCGAAGCTGTCGAGGCCTGCAGGAAAGCGGGCTTCGGGAACATCAGCCTCGACCTCATCTATGGGCTTCCCGGACAAACGATGGATGATTGGCAGAGGGATGTGGAAAAAGCACTTTCCCTCGGCATCAAACATCTCAGCGCATACGCTCTCTCTTATGAAAAGGGGACGCGACTTGATGCGATGCTCAAAAAGGGACTTGTAGAGGAAGCGGACGAGGAACTTTCAAGAAAGATGTACGACCATCTGATGTCAGCTACGGCAGAGGCTGGTTTTCAGCATTACGAGATTTCCAATTTTGCCCTTCCCAGCTATCATTCTCGCCATAACAGCAGCTATTGGCAAGGCGTGCCTTATCTGGGACTTGGTGCCGGAGCTCATTCCTATGACGGCCGGCGCTGCCGACGTGCTAACTTGCCGGACATCAAGGCGTACATTGCTGCGACAGGAGATGTGCCGCATGAAACAGAAGAACTTAGCGACGAAGAACTTTACAATGAGTTCATCTTGACACGTCTGAGGACCTCGTCGGGCATTCCCCTCTTACGCCTTTCTTCTGCCGACCGCCAATACTGTCTCTCAATGGCGTCACCTCACCTCGAGCATCAGCTTCTTTGCATGAAAGACCATCACCTCTGCTTAACAAAGGAAGGCATCTTCACCTCAAACGACATCATCAGCGACTTGATGAAGAGCGAAATGGAGTAAACCGTTTGATGAGGAAGCTGGGATTGACGCGCATATAGATACCGAATGAGAAGTTGAGATTATTGTTTCCGGCTTGAAAAGTCTGGTAAGCCTCTGCATCTGCGCCAAGCGTATAGCCTTTGGCAAAGGTGTGGTGGAAACGAACGTATGCGGCTAAGGTCTGAAGCTTTCCGTAATCATGTTCGTCCTTGATGCTAAATGTGGAAAAGAAATGATTGCCATATATGCTGACGAAATGGCGCGGCGCGGCAAAATACGAGAGGTCTGCTTCGAGGAACTTCCATAGCTCGAAGCGCATGGCAGCATGACACGCCGCTCCGGTCTTGAAGGGCCAGAAGTGTCCTCTCTGCTGGTAGGCTAACAGCCCGTTTGCTTCAGCGGTTAGTTTTTTCAAGACTCGCCTGCCGACGTTCCATTGTGCATTGATGCCAACAGAGGCGTTGCAGAAGGTCTGCACGCCACGCCGCCTCACGTTCTGTTCGCCGCCCCGATGTTGTGCAACAACTTGAATGGGCAAAGATAAGTGCAGCCGGCTGTCTGGTGCATTGAGTAGGGTTCGCCAAGTTGCTCCGACGGTAAATGCCTCCTGATGTGTATCTTCTTTGAAAATATAGCTCTGCCAATTGAGCCATATATCGGCATGGAGATGCGGACGATCCCAAAGTATTTGTACGCCCATCTCGGGGTCTTGCGTCAAGTTTGTCTCGGGATTGAAAAGCGGTTCAATCAGGCCATGATTCTGTCCGCCATAGATGTTGCCAAGAATGACTGAGAAACGGCGGAAATCGGCTTGCACGCGGAACCAGGGCAACACGTGCGCACCTTTTGTATATTGGTCGCCTTTCCAGTATCCGATGTCGTGATAGACATAATTCGGATAGCGGTTGGCTCCGTTGAAGATGAGAGCTTGAAGTCCGAGCTCTATCTTTATCTGCTTCAGAGGCATATAGGTTAACTTCGGCTGCAACCAGAAACCGGGAAGCGAATAGCCGTCTGCCTGCCTGCTCGCAAACTCGTTGTCGCGGAAGAAGCTGATACTCTCCAATTCGCCCTTGAGCGTTCGCACATCGGCTGTGTCAAGGCGATATTGCGAAACAGCGAGCCGTTCCCACATCTGGGCATGAGCCAATAACGGCAATAGAAGGAAGAGAGGAAGACAAAGACGTTTCATCATTTCTTTACACCCTTATAGATTAAATAGAGAACAACGAAGGCACCGAGTGCAAGCATGGCTATTGTGAGTTCACCGCTGTACTGAGCCACCTTCTCTTCGAGCTGACCGCTATAGTAACGTCCGATGTACCAGCCCATACCTGCCAAGATGCTGTTCCAGAGGCCAGCTCCCAAAGTGGTATAGAGCATGAAACGTCCTAATCCCATGCGTGCCAGTCCGGCAGGAATGCTGATGAGCTGTCTGACCGCCGGAACGAGACGTCCGAAGAACGTGCCGATGGCTCCGTGTTCGTCGAAATACCTCTCCGCATTCTCCACTTTGGCCTTATCAATCAAGCACATATGCCCTATTCTGCTCTCGGCAAAACGATAGACAAGCGGACGGCCAAGATAACGGGCCAGGAAATAGTTTACGAAAGCGCCGATGCAAGCGCCTATTGTGGCACATAGCACGACAAGAAAGATGTTCAGTTCGCCTGTTGTGGCCGCTTTATAGGCGGCTGGCGGCACCACTACCTCGCTCGGAAAGGGGATGAAACTGCTTTCTATGGCCATCAGCAAAGTGATGACCCAATAATTGAGATGCTCAAGGCACCATGCTATAAAGGGAATGGACTCCATTTACTATTTAACAATTTACAATTTTACGATTTATGTACGATTTAGTAATTCAGGTATTTACAAGTATCGTCCTTTAACTTCTTCTATCTCCTTCTATCTTCTTCTATCTCCTTCTATCTTCTTCTATCTCCTTCTATCTTCTTCTATCTCCTTCTATCT
>CAMKTM010000173.1 GCA_946415695.1 uncultured Prevotellaceae bacterium
TGACCATGCAATTGCAAGTACATGACCATGCAATTGCTTATACATGTACAAGCAAACAACACCCTGTGCCGCGTCGTGCCATTCATAACAGTTCGCTTGCGGAAAAGCTCTTGGGCTCTCCCCGCTTATCAACGTTCTTTGTAAGAAAAAAGCCAAATTATTTTGCGAAGCACAAGTTTATTTGTAACTTTGCAAACGGAAAGGCTTGAAATCCTTCAGCGGAAGGGGCTTTCCATATCTTATTAGTGAAAACAGAAAAGCATTTGCTATTATTTCGCGTTAAGCCAAAAAGCCTAGGAAACTGTTTGGAATAAGAAACGCTCGGAAGTAATAGAGATAGTGGGTACTGGAATAGTGTGCCTTCTTTCCTCATCGGTATAGCAATGCATTCATGCCACTTGGCGTGATGCATTCTTATAGATGAGGATGGGGTTCCAATTCCTAGGCTTGCCCCAGCTTAACGCATAAGGATGGCATCACGCTTTCTTTGTGCGCAAAGGCGATTGATAGTCAGATGCCAGTAACGAAACTTAAACTATCAATCGCTATGGTCAGAGAAACATTATGCAAAGCAAAAGAAGCGAAGAACGATGAGTTCTACACCCAGTACCACGACATAGAGCGTGAGGTGGAAGCATACCTTGAATACGACCCCAATGTGTTTCAGGGCAAGACGGTGCTGCTTCCTTGCGACGACCCTGAATGGAGCAACTTTACACGCTACTTTGCGCAGAACTTCGAGCGGCTGGGCTTGAAGAAGCTGATAAGCACAAGCTATGCGCCTGAAAGTAAAAAATATAAAGGCGGTTATCAGTTAACACTTTTTGAAACAGAATCACCTTTATACGATGCTGACAAGACAAAGACACATGGAAAGATCTTTATTCTTGACGAAGACATTAATGGTGACGGACGATTCAATATCAATGACCTTAAATGGCAATACTTGGAGGGAGATGGTGATTTCCGAAGCAGAGAAATACGCAAACTTCGTGACGAAGCGGATTTTATCGTTACCAATCCGCCATTCTCTTTGTTCAGAGAATTCTTAAAATGGATAGTAGAAGCGAATAAGAAGTTTCTAATTATTGGCAATCAAAATGCTATTACATATAAGGAAGTTTTTCCACTGATAAAAGATAATCGTGTTTGGTTAGGAATTACTATGGACAGCAGCAATAGATGGTTTCAGTTGCCAGACAATTACGAGAACTATCATAAAATAGAGAATGGAAAGAAATTTGCTTTTGTTGCAGGACCATTATGGTATACAAATATCGAACATGGGAGACGGCATCAACCATTACAGCTGATGACAATGGCAGATAACCTAAAGTATAGCAAACACAAAGAAATTAAAGGAAAAACAAGTTATGACCACTATGACAATTATGATGCTATTGAAGTTCCAAAAGTTGATGCAATCCCGTCTGATTATGGGGGCGTCATGGGCGTTCCAATTTCTTTTTTAAGAAAGTATTGTCCAGAACAGTATGAGATACTTGGAGCAACAGAAAGTGAGGGGAAAGGTTTTTCAAACGGATTGTGGAATGAGAGAAGCCAAACATCGCAAGCTTTAATCAATGGGGTAAGGATTTACAAAAGATTATTTATCCGCAAGAAACAATAACATATTAACTTATGGAAGCAAAACTTAGAACCTACACCGTAGGCGAAGTCTGCAACGGCTTTGTCTATAACGAACTGGAAGGCAAGGGACTTTATGGGTTGTCGGGCAAACTGACCATTCAGCCCGAGTACCAGCGCAACTACATCTATGCCGACGGCAAGAAGGATGTGGCTGTCGTGCAGTCGGCTTTGCACCGCTATCCGCTCGGCATCTTCTACTTCAACAAGACCGCTGGCGACCGCTTCGAGGTGCTCGACGGCCAGCAACGCATCACATCGCTTGGCCGCTTCGTGACTGGCAAGCTGAGCATCATCGACGACAACGGCATCCCGCAGTACTTCTCTTCCCTCTCCAACGAACTGCAGCAACGCATACTCGGCACAGAACTCCTTGTCTATGAGTGCGAAGGCACGGAGGACGAGATACGCAAATGGTTCGAGACCGTCAACATAGCCGGCGTACCGCTCAACCATCAGGAACTGCTCAATGCCGTCTATTCGGGCGAGTTCGTCACGCTTGCCAAGCAGGAGTTCAGCAACTCGCAGAATGCCAACGTGCAGAAGTGGAGCCACTTCATCAGCGGAGCCGTCAACAGGCAGGACTACTTGGCTTGTGCCTTGGAATGGGTGAGCCAAGACCACATCAAGGAATACATGAGCCAGCACCGCCACGACACAAACATCATCGAGCTGAAGCAGTACTTCAACGCCGTCGTCGACTGGATTGGCTCCGTCTTTACGGAAACGGAAGCAGAGATGCGCGGCTTGGAGTGGGGAAGACTCTACGAGACGTATCACACGACTGCCTACAATCCCGAGGAAGTGCAGAAGCTGGTACACGACCTCTATGCCGACCCCTACGTCAAGAACCGCAAAGGCATCTTCGAGTACATCCTTGGCGGCTGCAACGAGAAGGACAGGAAGCTGCTGGACATCCGTATCTTCGACGAAGCGACGAAGCGCAAGGTCTATCAGAAGCAAACGGCTGAGGCAGCACTCAACGACACAAGCAACTGCCCGCTCTGTGCCATCGGACACGAAGCAGGTCGCAAGAAGATGTGGAAGCTCTCCGAAATGGATGCCGACCACGTCTCTGCTTGGAGCAAAGGCGGCGCAACAAGCATCGAGAACTGCCAGATGCTCTGCAAGACGCACAACAGAGCAAAGGGAAACAGATAATAGATTTATTAGTGTCCGGTAAACTTATTTCATCATCTCCTGCACCCTCCTAACCATCGGCATTTAGAGCAAATTGTGATTGGCCGGGGCGTTAACTTCGTCGACCTTCGGTTGACTTCGTCGACCTTCGGTTCCAAGCACCTGCCAATCGCCTTTTGCTCTAAATGCCGATGAACGAGAGTGCGGGAGGTGATGAAGCAATTCCTCCCAGACACCAATAATAAAACAACTACGGATTAAACGGATTTAAGCCACGCTGATAATCAGCATAAAAGGCCATTCCGTATAATCCGTAGTTGTTGTTATGGCACACTACCTTATCTCATGTTGTTCTCCCCGTTTGTAGCGGAACAATTAGCGAGGGTTCTCTCCCCTTTTGGGGGAGTTAGAGAGGGGCTACTCTTCCCAGCCCAGTGCGCTGGCGCCGAGCACGGCGGCATTGGCGTTCATCAGGCCGGAGACGAGGAACTTGGCTTTGCCCTTGAAGATTTTGAGCACGGATTTGTCGTAGGCTTCCTTGATGGGGTTCATAATGAGGTCGCCTGCCTTGCACAGACCGCCGAAGAAGATGAAGGCTTCGGGGCTGGAGAAGGCTGCGAAGTCGGCACAAGCCTCGCCCAGCATCTTACCCGTGAACTGGAAGATTTCGTTGGCCACCTTGTCGCCCTTGCTTGCAGCGATGCTGACGTCGAGCGACTCGATTTCGGCGGGTTTCTTCTCGCGAAGCAACGAGGGGCGCTTGGTGTTGGCAAGGATTTCGCGAGCCGTGCGAGCCACGCCTGTTGCCGAGCAGTATGCCTCGAGGCAGCCAGTACGTCCGCAACCGCAACTGCGGCCCTTGTCCGTGCGGTCCATGATGACGTGTCCCAGCTCGCCTGCAAAGCCGTCGCTGCCGTAAACCAATTGTCCGTTGATGACGATGCCGCTACCCACGCCTGTGCCCAGGGTGATGACGATGAAGTTCTTCATGCCGCGGGCTGCGCCGTATGCCATTTCGCCCATTGCAGCAGCGTTGGCGTCGTTGGTGAGCTTTACGGAGATTCCGGTTGCCTTGTTGAACATCTCGGCCAGGGGAACGATGCCATTGTGTGCCCAAGGTAGGTTGGGAGCAAACTCGATGGTGCCGTTGTAATAGTTGCCGTTGGGCGCACCGATGCCCATGCCCTCCACCTGGTCGGCGCCGCCTATCTGCGTCAGCAGAGGCTTCATGCATGCCACGCCTGCCTCGACGAACGCTTCTGCCGTCTTGTACTGTTGCGTCTTGATGCTGTTCTCTGCTACGACTTCGCCGCGAGCATTGACAACTCCGAATACGGTGTTGGTACCACCCAGGTCCACACCAATCACGTAGGGTTTTACTTTGTCCATAGTTTTGGTTAGAGTTTTAGTGTTGATAGATTGTATTTTTGGTATATATTGGCGAGTTTTGAGTCGTATGGAGCACAAAAACGCATGGTTTCTGCACAAAGATAGGAAATTTAAGTGAAAAGTGAAAAGTGAAAAGTGAAAAATTATTTGTCCGCAAACCATTTTTGTCCTTTTATGGCTTATAATTCCTCATTCATAACTCTTAATTCTTAATTTCTTTGTATCTTTGCAGCCGCAAACAGGACAGAAGAAGGATTTTAGAAAATGGGTTATCGTTCATGGCTCTTAATTCTTAATTCTTAACTCTTAATTTTTAATTGATTCAGTGTTGTGGATTGAACCAGTGAATGCCATCGACCTTGCCGTGCGCGGCATGGTGGTGGGAATAGTGGCAAGTGCACCGATGGGACCTGTCGGCGTGCTGACCGTGCAACGTACCCTCAACAAGGGGCGCTGGTTCGGCTTTGCTACGGGGTGCGGGGCTGCCGTGAGCGACCTCATCTACGCCCTGATGACAGGTCTGGGCATGAGCTTCGTGATGGACTTCGTCGAAAAGCCCACGACAATCTTCTACCTCAAGATACTGGGCAGCATCCTGCTGTTCTGCTTTGGTCTATATACTTACTACACGAAACCTGCCGAGCCACATAAGCCAAGCGGCAATCGCGGCACGCTTTGGCACAATGCCTTCACAGGCTTTGCCATTACGGTCAGCAACCCGCTCATCGTCTTCCTCTTTCTGGCGCTCTTTGCCCGCGTCGGCTTCGTCGTGCCAGAACATCCCATAGAGCAGGGCATCGGATACGTAGGCGTGCTGACTGGCGCAATAGTCTGGTGGCTCATCCTGACGACGGCGCTCAATCGTCTTGGCTCGCGCTTCGACATGAGCACCATCAGCCTCCTGAACCGCTTGCTCGGCTTGCTGGTCATGGTGGCATCCTTCGTAGGGCTGTTCTATACGCTGTTCAGGTAAATGAAGAATTAAGAATTAAGAATGAAGA
>CAMKTM010000174.1 GCA_946415695.1 uncultured Prevotellaceae bacterium
AGCCCTGGAACTGCTCGTCGTATTCGCTGTAAATCTGGCTCTCCATCTTGGCTTTCGCAAGGCGGTCGAGCTGCTCCGACAGTTTCTTCTGCGCCGAACTGCTGTTATCGACGTAGATGTAGGAACCCTGTCCGGCCGTTGCTATCTCGCGGCACATCTCTTCGCTCAACTTCGAAACGACGGTATTGCCCTCTTCGTCGATGATGTATTGCCCGGTTCCTGGGATGGGAATGGGTGCTCCGCCAGGATTACCAATGCCCAGCACATAGACGCGAACGCCGGCAGCAGCTGCTTGTTTGGCTGCTTCAACAGCTCCGCCTTCGTTGTCCTCGCCGTCGGTGATAATGAAGATGGCGCGGGAGACATCCTCCTGCTGGGTGAAGCTCCGCATTGAAAGTTTGATGGCCTCCGCAACGTCTGTGCCCTGAACGCTAATCATCGAGGGCGAAATGGTTTCGAGGAACATCTTGGCACTCACGTAGTCGCTCGTGATAGGCAACTGCACGAAAGCTTGTCCGGCAAAGACAATGAGGCCAATCTTGTCGTCCCTCATGCCGTCCACCATGTTGCTGACCATCATCTTGGCCTTTTCCAAACGGTTGGGCTTCACGTCCTCTGCCAACATGGAGTTGCTGACATCGAGCGCAATGATGGCTTCTATGCCCATACGTTCGCGGGTGTCGAGGCGTGTGCCGAACTGCGGACGCGCCAATGCGACGATGAACGAGGCAAGGGCAGCCATGGTCAGCCAGAACTTCACCTCAGGCCTCCAACGCGACACACCAAGGAATAGTTGCCTCGTCAGCTCAGGGTCGCCGAAGCGTTTTACTTGTTGCTTCTTCCTATATATTATATAATAATGTAAGGCGGTCAGCGCTGCGAGCACTAACAGCAAGTACAGGTATTGTGGACTTTCAAAGCGAAACATCGAAATAATTTACGATTTAACAGCCTCTCCCCAACCCTCTCCAAAGGAGAGGGAGACAAGTGGCTTGGTTATTATATGTTCTTTTTCATTATTCTTTTCTCCCGCCGTTCCCCCCTCCTTTGGAGGGGACGGGGGAGGCTTTTTATGGTATGCGTTTCAATATTGTGTTCCTCAGCAATATCTCCAGTAGGAGGCAGAGGACGCTAATGAGCAGGAACATTCCGTAGGCTTCGTAGCGCTTGGAGTACTGACGCACGTTCATCTTGGTCTTCTCCAGCTTGTCGATTTCCTGATAGACTTCGTGCAGCTTCTGATTGTTTGTGGCGCGATAGAACTCGCCGTCAGTCTTGCGGGCAATGGTGGCGAGCGTCTTGGTGTCAATCTCCACGGGGATGTTGACGTATTCAATGCGTCCGCCGACGGGATAAGGATAGCGAGCCGTGCCGTTTGTGCCGACGCCAATGGTATAGATGCGTATGCCGAAACTTTTTGCGATGTCGGCTGCCGTGTTGGGACTTATCTGTCCGCAGTTGTTGGTGCCGTCGGTGAGCAGGATGATGACCTTGCTCTTCGCCTTGCTGTCCTTGAGGCGCGACAAGGCATTGGCAAGTCCCATGCCGATGGCTGTGCCGTCGTCGATGAGTCCGCGCTGTGCCATATCGACCTTCATGCCGTTCAGCAAGTTCAGGAGAACAGCGTGGTCAACAGTCATGGGGCACTGCGTGTAGGCTTCTCCGGCAAAGAGCGTCAGGCCGATGTTGTCGTCAGGACGGCCACTGATGAACTCCAGGGCGACATTCTTGGCAGCCTCGATGCGGTTGGGCTTCAAGTCTTCTGCCAACATACTGGTGCTGACGTCCATACACAACATGATGTCTATGCCTTCGGTATGCTTGCTGCTCCAGCTGTTTGACGTTTGTGGTCGGGCCAAAGCAATGACGGCAAAAGCGTAGCAAGCCAGCCTCAAGAGTAAAGGCAAATGCAGTAACCGCTGCCGAAGGCTCTTGGGAGCCTGAAACATAGCTGTCGTACTGCTGACGCGAAGCGAAGGCGTCGAAGCCTTGTGCTTGAACCAATACCAGACAACGTAAGGTATCGTCAGCAGCAACAAAAGCAGATATAGTGGGTTTTCAAATGTCATAGTTCTTTTCTTTGGTTTCAGGTTTCAGGTCGCTTCGCTTTCAGGTTTCAGGTTTCCTCACCTCATAACCTTATAACCTCACAACCTCATAACCTTATGTTACATCAGCAAATCTACCGACCTCCAGATAATCCAAGCCAGCAAAGCAAGGGAGAGGACGCCGAGCACTATCATTGCCGTGCGCATTATCTTGATTTGCGTGAGGCGTTTCTGGTCGGTTTCCTTGATGACTTCGGGTTCGGGCTTCGCATTCGGGTCGGGTTCTATCTTGGTTTGGTTGACGTATTCTACGGCAGCGACGAGGTTGGCGTCGTTCTCGTTGATGAGTGTGCTGTACTTGGCGAACTTGACGAGGTCGGCGGTGCGGAATATCTCGCGCAGCTCGTCGAGCGCCTCTTCGTTGTTCTCCGCTATGAGTCGTTCGATGATTTCATTCGATGTCATCTCCATGGCGTTGAAGCCATAGCGGTCGCGAATGTAGTTTCTGAGGGTGTCGGTCAGCAGGGTGTAGTACTCCTTGCTGTCCTCTTCTGCCCACTTCCGCTCGCTCTTGATGCGTTCTATCTCAGACATTGCCACCTGATGCGGCGGCAGTTTCTTCTTCCGTCGGATGAAGCGGACGATGGGTTTGCCGTGCTTGACGTGATAGAAGAGGACGCCGATGCAGGCGAGCATCAGCAGGAAAAGCAAGCTCCCCAGCACGACCATCCGCCACTCTGCCCACTGGAAAGGCAGCTCCATGATGCCGTTTGGCGGGAAGTATTGGTCGAGGTGAAGCGTATCGACGTCAACCGTATAGACTTTCAGGGCGAGGCTCTTGGACTCGTAACGTGTGGTATCGACCATCACCTGCATTGGCGGAAGGTAGTAGAAAGCGGAGTCCCACGCTGTGATGGTGTAGGCTTGGCTGACGGTCAGGCGTTTGCCGTCGTTCAGCACTGCTGTATCTGGCTTGCCTACCTCAACGACCTCGATGTCGGGAATCAACTCCTGGCCTTTCTTGATGTCGGGCATCACGAGCTTCTGCTTTGCGTCGAGCGTGACAGAAAGCGTGAGGTCCATTTGCTGGCCGATGAACATCTGCAGCGAGTCAAGCTTGACATCGACCTGAACCTGCGCCTTGGCAGACCCCCCGACCCCCATCAGGGGGAGTAGGAAGCAAAGAAGCAAAAAGACCCCCCAACGCCCTTTAGGGGGAGAACTTATTGTTTTCAACTTATTTCTTATTTCGCGTATCATTAATTATATCCTTATTTGTTATTCCGCCCCAAGGGAGAGGAGGGGCTTATTATTTCCCCCTAAAGGGGTTAGGGGGTCTTTCTTTTTGCAAATAGCCCTCTTAACACACTTACATAATCTTGGTCTGTACGGATGCTGACGGCATCGACCTGACTGCGGCTGAAGGTGTCCTTGAGGCGCATTGTCTGTTGCTTCCACCATTTAGCCTGAGCCTCGCGAACGGCTCTGCTGCTTGTGTCGATGACCTGCTCCTCTCCTGTCTCGGCATCATGCACTTTCAGCAGACCGATGTCCGGCAGCTCTGCCACACGCTTGTCATAGACCTGAATGGCCACGACGTCGTGCTTGTGGGCTGCGATGGAGAGGGGTTGCAGGAACCCATGCTCGTCGAGGAAGTCGCTCAGCACGAAGGCGATGCAGCGGCGCTTGATGGCCCTCGTCATGTACTCCAGGGCAAAGGCGATGTTCGTCTGCTGGCTCTCGGGCTGGTAGTCGAGGAGTTCGCGGATGATGTACAGGATGTGCTTGCGGCCTTTCTTGGGCGGGATGAACTTCTCTATCTTGTCCGAGAAGAAGATGACGCCTATCTTGTCGTTGTTCTGGATGGCAGAAAAGGCAAGTGTGGCGGCAATCTCCGTCACCATGTCGCGCTTGAACTGCTTGACGGAACCGAAGTCGAGGCTGCCGCTGACGTCAACCAGCAGCATGACCGTCAGCTCGCGTTCCTCCTCGAAGACCTTGACGTAAGGTTTGCCGAAGCGGGCCGTCACGTTCCACTCGATGTCGCGAATGTCGTCGCCGTACTGGTACTCGCGCACCTCGGAGAATGTCATGCCGCGTCCCTTGAAGGCAGAATGGTACTCGCCCGCAAAGATGTTGCTGCTCAGGCCACGCGTCTTAATTTCAATCTTTCTGACCTTACTCAAGATGTCCATAGACCCACCCCGGCCCTCCCTTAAAGGGAGGGAGCTATCACGCTGAACATCATTCATGCCTCAACGCCTCCTTTATTTTCTTTATAGTCATATCAGTATCGTATAATACTTCTTCATTTGAAAAGCGAATCACTTTATATCCTTTCCCCTCAAGTATTCCTGTACGCAGTTCGTCATCTGCCTTTTGCCGAGGTTCAGCGTGGTATGCACCATCAACCTCAACAATCAGTCTCTCATTAGGAGCAAGGAAATCAACAATGAAGTCACCAATAATGTGTTGTCTTAGAATTTTCACCCCAGCGCGTCATGCCGTATGTGCTCCCATAACACTTGTTCCGCCACCGTCGCATTCTTTCTGTTCTCACGGGCAAAAGCCCTAAGCAAAGGATAAATGTCTGGTGATGCAGTTTCGTACTTCATCTTTATCGGCGACTTTCCCCCTCCCTTTAAGGGAGGGACGGGGTGGGTCTTTTTAAGGCACTTCCACCTTATTGACAATCTTGCTGATGATTTCCTCGCTGACCACGTTGTTCGCCTCTGCCTCGTAGGTGAGGCCGATGCGGTGGCGGAGCACGTCGTGAGCCACGCTGCGCACGTCTTCGGGAATGACGTAGCCGCGCCTCTTGATGAAGGCAAACGCACGGGCTGCCAGAGCCAGGTTGATGCTGGCACGGGGCGAGCCGCCGAACTCGATGTAGTCCTTGATCTCCTTCAGACCGTACTTCTCGGGGTAACGTGTGCAGAACACGATGTCGGCGATGTACTGCTCAATCTTCTCGTCCAGATAAACCTCGCGGACAATCTCGCGGGCCTTCATTATCTCGTCCGTCCCCAGGATGGGTTTCACGGCCTGAGCCTCGCCCTTGATCTGCTGACGGATGATGAGCTTCTCCTCTTCGAGCTTCGGATAGTCGATGACCACCTTCAGCATGAA
>CAMKTM010000175.1 GCA_946415695.1 uncultured Prevotellaceae bacterium
AGATAGACAACACGCTCGATGCAGAATGCGAGACCAAGCACGAGGGCGATGGCAACAAGAGACATGAAGCCTGCGCCGCCTTCAATGTACTTTGTCTTGAGGTTCTTGAATACACCTTCGTTCTCTTCCTCTACGATGGGAGCAGCTTCGACGGTTTCTTCTACAGCTTCGTCCACAGCAGCAGTGTCCACAGCAGCGCTATCTACCTGTTCGGTAGCTTCTGCTACGTCTTCCTGAGCCATTACAGATGATGTTGCGGCAAATGAGCAAGCAGCAACCATTGCAATAATTGCAAAAAACTTTTTCATTGTGTAATTTGTTTAGTTGTTTAATGATTTTGTTGTTTCTTTATTGTGCGGAGAGAGCGAGATTCGAACTCGCGAACCGCTTTTGACGGTCACACGCTTTCCAGGCGTGCCTCTTCAGCCACTCGAGCATCTCTCCTTTTAAGGGCGAATCACAGTGGATTGTGTCCAATTTCGCGCTTTTCGGTTACAAAGATAGCTTTTTTTCCTATATGGTCATAGCTTTTAGGCAAAAAGTTTCGGCTTTTATGCGTTTTTTTAATGTTTTGAAGACTTTATTGCAGGTTTGTACGCTGAAAAATGCGCTTTGCGTTAGTGTTTGTGACATCTTCTGCTTCTTGCTCGCATACATTATATATTTGTGCAACTTTACGCAATGTTTCTGCCACAAAAGCAGTCTCGTTTCTCTTGCCGCGGTGTGGGACAGGGGCGAGATAGGGGGCGTCCGTCTCGAGGACGATGCGCTCCAGCGGTACGGAGGCAAGGGCTTCAGGCAGAGTGCTCTTCTTGTACGTTACGACACCGCCAATGCCGAGCATGAAGTCGGGGAACTGCAGCAGCTCTTGTGCCTCTTCTGCTGTGCCGCCAAAGCAATGGAAGACGCCTGAAAGGTTTTCGCCGCGATATTCGTTCAAGGCAGTGACAAGTTGCCGATGTGCGTTGCGGGCATGTATCGAGAGGGGAAGGGAATGCTGAATGGCCCATTCTATCTGTGTGCGGAATGCTTCTTCCTGCTCATTGGCGTTGCTCTTGTCCCAATAATAGTCAAGTCCCACTTCGCCGATAGCGATGTAGGGATGGTCTGGTGCTTCGAGCAGTTTTGCCATGTCTGCCAGTACTTGCTTGTAGTTGGACGGGACAACGTCCTCTGGGTGCAACCCAAGCATGGGGAAACAATAGCCTGGATAGCGGCGGCAGAGGTCGAGCATGGGGGCGATGCTCTCTGCGTTGATGTTGGGCAACAAGATAAGTTCGACGCCTGCTTGGCGAGCACGCTGGACGACGTCCTCGATGTCTGCATCGAACTCCCGTTCGTAGATGTGGCTGTGTGTGTCTATCATTTCTGGCGTCCCATCAGTTCGAGGGCAATACTGCGGAGCATCTGCTTGCGTTCCTCTGGCAGGTTGACTTTGTTGAGGCAGGCTTCGGCCTCCACATAATAAGCGTTCATGCGTTCCTTTGCCATGCGGTCAACGCCAATCTTGGTATAGATGGCAGTGACGGCTTTTATCTTTTCGTCGGGGTTGCAGTTCTTGCAGCCAATCCATCTTTGCAGTTCGGCACGGTCTTCGTCGGAAGCGTGAAGAAAAGCATTGATGAGCATGAAGGTCTTCTTGTCGCAAAGGATGTCGCCGCCAATCTTCTTACCGAAGACGGCAGGGTCGCCATAGACGTCGAGGTAGTCGTCTTGGAGTTGGAAGGCAAGCCCGAGGCATTCGCCGTAACGGTAGAGTGTCTGTGCCTCCTTCTCGGAAGCGCCGGCCAGCGTGGCACCTATCTGTAGGGCACAGGCCAGCAGGACGGATGTCTTGAGGCGTATCATTTCGATGTACTCGGCTTCGGTGACGTCGTTCCTTGTTTCGAAGTCGATGTCGTACTGCTGCCCTTCGTCAATCTCTGTGGCAGTCTTGGCGAAGATGCGCATCACGGCAGGCATCTTCTTCTCGTCGCATTGCATCATGTAATTGAAGGAAAGCACGAGCATGTTGTCGCCGCTGAGGATGGCGGTGTTGTCGTTCCACTTGAGGTGGACGCACTGTTTGCCTCTCCTCACTTCCGCCTTGTCCATGAGGTCGTCGTGCAGGAGGGTGAAGTTGTGGAAGACTTCAAGCCCCACGGCTGGCATGAGGCAAGGCTTCACGTCGTCGCGGTAGAGGTTATATGCCATGAGCATGAGTACGGGGCGGATGCGTTTCCCGCCGAGCGACAGGACGTAGCGGATTGGAGCATAGAGTCCTTGAGGCTCCCGTTCAAGGGGCAGGGTGGCGATGGCTTCTTCCACCATCTGCAGAAGTTGTTTGCTGCTATACATTATTATATTATATAATAGGGAAAACCCCTCGACCCCCTTGAGGGGGAGGAGGGGCCTTTAGGATTCTGGTGTTTCCCTTAAAGGGATGAGTGTCGTTAGTTCAGCTTGAACATGACGGGCTGGTAGAACCATGAACGCACGGGCTTGTTACCCTGACGTGCAGGCTTCCACTTAGGCATCATCTTTATGACGCGTTCAGCCTCTTTGTCCAAGTCGGAGTCTTTAGAGGAACGTGCGACTTGTGCTTCGCCGATAGAGCCGTCCTTGTTGACCACGAACTTCATGATGACACGTCCCTGAACGCCCTGTTCCTGGCATCTTGAGGGGTATTTCAAGTGTTCTGACAGCCATTTGAACAGTGCTTCTTCTCCGCCGGGGAACTGTGCGTTCTCCTCTACGATGTCGTAGATGCGGTCGTCGTCGTCGGCTTCGACCACAGGGCCTACGGGAGCTGAAACGACGGCAGAGGGAGCGCCTGTGCCCACTACTGCGGTAATGGCCTGATTCATTTCCTCGGAGGTTTCTACCTCTTCCTCGGGAAGTTCGGTATCGTCTTCCACCTCATTGATAAACTCCATTACGGTTGGAGCGGCTGCTGGAGGGGGAGCCATCACTTCCTGTTGCTGAGTGATGGGAATCATGTCCTCTTCCATTCTGAAATCATAAATCTTCTCTTCTTCGACCACCTTTACTTCGCGCTGGGTGTACTCGAAGGCGACGAACATAGCGGCGAGTGCCAGAACGTATCCAATCAGCATGTTGGTCGATTTCTGAGCGCGCAACTCTTCGTTTACTGTTTTGTTAGCTTCCATATCTTATTTGTGTTATTATTTGCTAAAACGCATTGTTAGTGCCACAAAATTACGTCTTTTTTTTCATTCTGCGTACACGAAAGACCCTTTTTTTTCTTTTTGAGCTTATTTTTGTGCTTATAATGGCTGTTATTGGCATAAAAAGCCTTAACTTTGAAGCCGATTTATGGATATTAAGGCAACGATACGATATTTTTTGCTCCTGATGCTTGTCCATTGTTCATTGTTCAATGTGCGTTGTTCAATGGTTATGGCCCAGGAGGGCGGTAGCGTGTTCAACTTCCTGAACTTGCCTGTCTCGTCGCATTCCACGATGCTTGGCGGCAGGAACATCTCCTTGATTGAGGACGATATTTCTCTCGGAATGCAGAACCCTTCGCTACTGACCGGAGTAAGCGACAAGACGGTGGGCTTCTCCTTTATGACATACATGCAGGGCTGCAATACGGGGGCCGCCGCATACGCGCAGCAGGTGGGCAAACGTGGCAATTGGGGCGTCTATACCCAATTCGTGGCGTATGGCTCCACGAAGGAGACGCTGCTCACGGGTGAGGTCGTAGGCAACTTCAAGCCGCTCGACCTCTGCATTGCCGGCCAATACAGCCACTTACTGAGCGAGCACTGGGCGGGCGGTGTTACTGCCAAGTTCATCTATTCCCACTACGGGCCTTATACTTCATGCGCTTTGGCAACAGACTTGGGGCTTAACTATTTCAACGACAGGTACGACCTTTCCGTCTCTATCGTAGGCCGCAACCTCGGTGGACAGGTGAAGAGCTTCGGAGAAACGCACGACCCGCTGCCGATGGGCTTGGAGATTGGCATAACAAAATCCTTGGGCCACATTCCCCTTCGCATCTCGCTCACGATGGTTGACCTGACCCGCTGGACGTCCGACAACTATTTCACCACCGGCACCGAGGTCAAGGGAGGCAGCATCTTCATCAACCATTTCGTTCTGGGTGCGGAATACGTTATCGCAGGAAAGTACTATATAGGCTTGGGCTACAACTTCCGCCGCGGCTACGAAATGCATGCCGCAGGCTCTTCGCATGCCACAGGCCTGTCGTTTGGCGGCGGCGTCAACCTGAAGCGCCTGAAGTTTGGCTTTGCCTACGCCAAGTACCATGTCAGCGCTCCAACTTTGGCCTTCACCCTGGCCTATAACTTTGAAAAAGACAAGTAAAGATGAAACTGATAACGATTGCCATAGACGGCCACTCATCATGTGGCAAAAGCACAATGGCGAAGGACCTCGCCAAAGAGATCGGCTACATATATATAGATACGGGCGCGATGTATCGAGCAGTGACGCTTTTTGCCCTGCAGAACGGCCTGATAACCGATGAAGGCATCATCAACGAGGAAGGACTCCGGCAGCGCATGTCCGACATCATGATAACCTTCCAGCTGAACGAAGAGACCGGTCGGCCCGATACCTATCTGAACGGCGTTTGCGTGGAGCGGGAGATACGCACCATGGAGGTCTCGAAGCACGTCAGCCCCATCGCCACGCTTGGATTTGTGCGCGAAGCAATGGTGGATTTGCAGCGCTTGATGGGCGAGGCAAAAGGCGTCATCATGGACGGCAGGGACATCGGCACGGTCGTTTTTCCCGATGCCGAACTGAAAGTCTTCGTCACGGCAAGTGCCGACGTGCGTGCCAAGCGACGCTATGACGAGCTGACAGCCAAAGGCGAGAAGTGCGACTACGACGAGATACGCGCCAACGTCATCGAACGCGACCGCATCGACTCCACAAGAGCCATCAGCCCCCTACGCCAGGCAGACGACGCCATCGTGCTCGACAACAGCAACATGACCATTCCCGAACAGAAAGCCTGGCTGCTCGAGCAGTATCGCAGAGTGGCAGGCCGCGAATAACGCCTTCCTGCCCCCTCCTTCCTGCCCCCTTTTCACTACGATTTCTTCGGTACCCCTTGTGTCTCTTCCGTCATCTTTACACGAGGGGTTCTTTGCTTGTACATGTAAAAGCAATTGCTTCTACATGTACAAGCAATTGCTT
>CAMKTM010000176.1 GCA_946415695.1 uncultured Prevotellaceae bacterium
AACAGAATATATTGTAATGGCAAAAATAGTAACAATAGGCGAGATAATGCTTCGCCTTTCCACACCAGGCAACAGCAGGTTCGTGCAATCGGACAGTTTTGTAGTAAATTATGGTGGAGGCGAGGCAAATGTGGCAGTCAGTCTGCAGAACTATGGCAACGAAACATATTTCATAAGCAAAGTGCCAGCCAATGAAATAGGGCAGGCAGCCATCAACAGCTTGCGGCGTTTCGGCGTCCACACTGATTATGTGGCACATGGCGGCGAGCGTCTGGGCATCTATTATTTGGAGACAGGCTGCAGCGTGCGTCCCAGCAAAGTCATATACGACCGCGCTCACAGCAGTATCAGCGAAGCAACGTCTGCCGACTTTGATTTCGATGCCATATTCCGCGGAGCAGACTGGTTCCATTGGAGCGGCATCACGCCTGCCCTGAGCGACACATCGGCCGAGTGCATCCGTCAGGCTTGTATTGCGGCCAAGAAAGCCGGCGTTACCATTAGCTGCGACCTCAACTTCCGCCATAAATTGTGGACGCCCGAAAAGGCACAGAGCGTCATGCGCCCGCTGATGCGATACGTTGATGTCTGTATCGGCAACGAAGAGGATGCAGAAATGTGTTTAGGTTATCGTCCTGACGCTGATGTTGACAATGGCAAGACCGATGCCGACGGCTACAAGGCCATCTTCCGCAAGATGAAAGAAGAGTTTGGCTTCAAGTATGTCGTGAGCACGCTTCGCGAAAGTTATAATGCCTCCATAAACGGATGGAAGGCAATGATATATGACGGCAACGAGTTCTTCCTTAGCCGTCATTACGAACTAAATCCCATCGTTGACCGCGTGGGTGGTGGCGACAGCTTCAGTGCAGGCCTCATTCATGGGCTTGCAAGCGGGAAATCGGTGGATTGGGCTTTGGAGTTCGCTGTAGCAGCAAGTGCCTTGAAGCATACGATTCCTGGAGACTTCAACGTCGTTTCCGTATCCGAAGTGGAGAACCTCATGACAGGAAACGGAAACGGAAGAGTAGAACGTTAGTTCATAGTATATAACTCATCGTCAATGGCTATTTTCGACAAGATACAAGTTCTGCAGAAGATGCACGAGACGGGCATGGTGCCTGTCTTCTACCATCGCGATGCCGAGGTCTCCAAGCAAGTGATAAAAGCTTGTTACGAGGGTGGCGTCCGTGCCTTTGAGTTTACGAATCGTGGTGACTTTGCACACGAAGTGTTTGCCGAGTGCGTGAAGTATGCGGCCAAAGAATGTCCCGAGTTGGCGATAGGCGTTGGCTCGGTCGTGGATGCTCCCACGGCAGCCCTTTTCATTCAGCTCGGCGCCTGTTTTGTAGTAGGACCTTTGCTGAACCCAGAGATAGCGCGTGTCTGCAACCGTCGCCTCGTTCCATATTGTCCCGGATGTGGCACCGTCAGCGAGATTGGCACAGCCCAAGAGTTGGGATGCGACCTGACAAAAGTCTTTCCCGGCGACGTCTATGGACCTGCTTTCGTGAAGGGCGCGTTAGCTCCATGCCCTTGGAGCAAGATAATGGTGACAGGCGGAGTCTCTCCCGACGAAGTGAACCTGACGGCCTGGTTCAAGGCTGGTGTCTTTTGTGTCGGTATGGGCAGCAAGCTTTTCCCAAAAGAAAGGATAGAAGACAAAGATTGGCAGTACATCACCGATATGTGCCGCCAGTCGCTCGAATGGATAGCCAAAGCCAAGCAATAACGGGACTTTTCTTCCATTTCCCGAAGAATAGCACTTTTTATGTTCGCAGGACGTAAAAGGGTCAGAATTTTTATGTACCTTTGCAAGATAAATGTAAAGAGATGGAAGATTGCATACAAATAAAGGGTGCAAGGGTCAACAACCTTAAGAACATTAGTCTGGAAATTCCGCGAGGCAAGCTTGTGGTCATTACTGGTTTGAGCGGCAGTGGTAAGAGCAGTTTGGCTTTTGACACGCTTTATGCCGAAGGCCAGCGTCGATACGTGGAGAGCTTGAGCGCATACGCCCGCCAGTTTCTTGGGCGAATGAACAAGCCCGAATGCGACTATATCAAAGGTATTCCGCCAGCCATTGCCATAGAGCAGAAGGTGACGAGCCGCAATCCGCGAAGCACGGTAGGCACGAGCACGGAGATTTATGAGTATCTGCGTCTGCTTTATGCTCGCATAGGCCGCACCTTTTCGCCTATAAGCGGCAAAGAGGTGAAGCGACATACGACGGAAGATGCTGTGCAATGTGTGCTTTCCAAACCTGAAGGTACAAAGCTGATGGTGATGTGTCCCGTCACACTTCCCGAGGGGAGAACCATGGAACAGCAGCTTGAGATGTATCGCAAGAGCGGTTTCGCCCGCGTTTTGGTTGATGGTGAAGTCCTTAACATTGAAGAATGCGAAGTGAAAGGACAAGCCTCTGTCTATCTCGTGATCGACAGATTGGTGTCCGGAAGCGACCGCGATGCCATTGCCCGCCTTGTCGATTCCTGCGAAACGGCTTTCTACGAAGGTCATGGCGAGGCGGTGCTTCTGTTCCCTTCCAGTGGCGAGCGACATGTCTTCAGTACCCGTTTCGAGGCCGACGGCATCACCTTCGAGGAACCTTCCGACAAGTTGTTTGCCTTCAACTCACCGATTGGTGCTTGCCCGGAATGCGAGGGCTTCGGAAAGGTTATCGGCATTGACGAGCAAATGGTCATACCGAACACGGCTTTGAGCCTCTACGACGGAGCTGTGGTGTGCTGGCGTGGCGAGAAGATGAACGAGTGGAAGGACTGGTTCATCCGCTTCAATTCGGAACGTGGTTTCCCCATCTTTAAGCCGTACTTCGAACTGACGCAACAGGAGAAGGACTGGCTTTGGCACGGCACACCAACTGCTATCTCAAAGGATGGAAACAAGGGAGGAGGTTTCAAGACAGAAATAATTCACGGCACAGAAACGCTTATACCAGCGAGTTGGGAGCTCTCTGCCGAAGAGCGCGAGTGGGGCCTGCTCTCCATCGATGCTTTCTTCGAGTACCTGCGGCAAGGGCAATACAAGATACAGAACCGCGTGATGCTGGCAAGGTATCGTGGCAAGACGACTTGTCCCAAGTGCCATGGCTCCCGTCTTCGTCCCGAAGCAAACTACGTGAAAGTGGGCGGAAAGAGCATCACCGAACTGGTGAGCATTTCCGTAAGCGAGTTGTTGCCGTGGGTGGAAAGTCTCAAGCTCAATGAGCACGAAGAAAAGATTGCGAAGCGCATCCTGACGGAAATAAAGAACCGACTGCAATACCTGCTTGATGTGGGATTGGGCTACCTGACACTGGGACGGACTTCCAACAGTCTGTCGGGAGGTGAAAGCCAACGCATCAACCTCGCCACCTCGCTGGGAAGCAGTCTCGTGGGAAGCCTCTACATCCTCGACGAACCGAGTATCGGACTTCACAGTCGCGACACGGAACGCCTTATCAAAGTCCTGAAGCAACTTCGCGACTTGGGCAACACCGTCATCGTCGTAGAACATGATGAAGAAATCATCCGCGCTGCCGACTGGCTGATTGACCTTGGCCCCGAGGCCGGACGCTTAGGCGGAGAAGTGGTGTATGAAGGAACTCCTCCCTCAGACACCTCCTTAAAGGCGAAGAATTTAAAGTCCTACACCTTTGATTTCCTTACAGGCAAGGAAGTCATTCCTTTGCCAATGAGTCGTCGCAAGTCAAACAGCTATATTGCAATAAAAGGCGCACGAGCCAACAACCTCAAGGGCATTGACGTCCGCTTCCCGCTTGGCGTCATGACATGCGTGAGCGGCGTGAGCGGAAGCGGCAAGAGCAGCCTTGTCCGCGACATCTTCTACAATGCCATGAAGCGGCAGCTCGACGAGGTTGCCGACCGTCCGGGCGAGTTCCTTGCACTGGAGGGCGACACGAAGATGGTCAGCGCTATTGAGTTTGTCGATCAGAACCCCATCGGCAAGAGCACGCGCTCCAATCCCGTCACATACGTCAAAGCGTGGGACGAGGTGAGGAAACTCTTTGCCGCACAGCCTCTGTCGCAGCAGATGGGCTACACCGCTGCCTACTTCAGTTTCAACACCGACGGCGGACGTTGCGAAGAATGCAAGGGCGAGGGAACCGTCACCATTGAGATGCAATTCATGGCCGACCTTGTGCTCCCCTGCGAGAGTTGCCACGGGCAACGATTCAAGCCCGAGATACTCGACGTCCGCTTCCACGACAAAAACGTCTGCGACGTGCTCGACATGACAATCAACCAAGCCATCGAATTCTTCACCGAACACGGGCAGCGGCGCATCGTCTCGCTGCTCAAGCCCCTTCAGGATGTCGGACTCGGCTACATCAAGCTCGGGCAGTCATCGTCCACCCTGTCTGGCGGCGAGAACCAGCGTGTCAAGCTCGCCTACTATCTGGGAATGGAAAAGCACAAGCCCACCATCTTCATCTTCGACGAACCCACGACAGGCCTTCATTTCCACGACATACGTGGGCTGCTTGCCGCTTTCGATGCCCTCATTTCCCGCGGACACACCATCATCATCATCGAGCATAATCTGGAGGTCATCAAGTGTGCCGACCACATCATTGACCTTGGTCCCGAAGGTGGCGATGCAGGCGGCTACCTCCTCGCCGCAGGCACACCCGAAGAGGTTGCCAAGTGCAATGACAGCTATACCGCCCGCTTCCTCAGAGAAAAGCTGAAAACAGCCAAGTAAACCTGTTAGCGTTAGCTTGAATTTAGTATAATCTCTATAGGGATGTCTATAGGGATGATTTCAATAACCCTATGGCCTTATTTCAATAAGAGCGTGCTCTTATCGCAATAAAGGCGTGCTCTTATCGCAATAAAGGCGTGCTCTTATCGCAATAAAGGCACGCCTTTATTTTTCGGGACGCTTTGCTTTGGGTTTGAAAGCCATTAGTGTCTGGTAAAATTATTTATTGGTGTCCGAGGAAATTATTTCGTTATCTCCTGCGCCCTCGACACCATCAGCATTTTGAATGAATAGCTATTGTCAGGGGCTTGGAAATGCCATGACGTGCAAAAAGCCTGGAAGGCTTCACTTGTTATAACCCGAAGCTTCGCCCTGACTTCGTCACTCATTTTTGTCCGCAATCATAACTTACATATACAGAATTAT
>CAMKTM010000177.1 GCA_946415695.1 uncultured Prevotellaceae bacterium
CACGAACTGCGTCAGCGCCTGGAAGTAAGGCTTGTCGAACTCCTCCTGCAGCTGCTGCTTCCACGAAGGCTCTATCCTAACAGACATGGTTTTCTTTAGATACGGCTTCTATTATACTGCCAAATCAAGAGGAAGATCACTGATGTCCTTCAGCCTTTTCCCATTAATTAGGATATTCAGCATCTCAATGGAGTCCTCTGCTCCTGTTTCATTTACGGCTTCCACAAGTTCTGTCAAGGCAAAGTGATAGACGCAGTCTATGTCGCCTGTTCCTAATGCAAGGGAGGAAATGCGGGAGGGAAGAGGTTCGCCAGTTACCACAACAATGTGTGGCAAATGTCCTTTGCGGTTGCGAATGAGTCCCAGAGCTTCCGTTCTGCTGTTCTGCGCACGGTCGCTTCGCATTGTCCATTTTGCAGAAATAGACGCGTGAAGGATAGGCAGGTCACAACATGACTTCCGAATGGTGGAGTGTTTGCATACAGACTCATCTACGACGATTGTCTGTCCATTAATGAACTCGTCAGACTCTGTCTCGCGATAGATAACCACATCGGGAGCCACCATATAATCATTTCCCATGCTTGCTGCAAGATGAGCATCTTCCTTTGTCAGGCGGTTGAGATAGTCCAGATGTTCATATTGTGCAAAACGGCTTGTCTTTATAGTGCTGCGATTCCCCAATTTTGTTATGTGCCATTTGCCGGGACGGAGGGTCTGCAGATGAGGGAAAGTTGCAGCGAGGAACTCCATGTTCAATTGCTCAAATTTAGCTCCGGCAGTCTGCCCAACAGCCTTTTCTTGTGTTTCTGCAACTAAACGCCGAGCTATTCCCTGAGCAATTTCAATAGACAACCTTGAGTCCTTGTCTGCGTTGCTCGGTATGCCCTTTGTGTCTATTGTGAGTACGCCGTTAGCCAACAGCCCAGCATGGTATTTCTGTCGTGCTTCTGCTAATAATGCCTGCATAATCCAATACATTTTTTATGTTAAGTCCTATTTCGCGGGCTACGGGTGGTGGGAAAGCATTGCCAATCATTCTGCAGGCTGTTGTTTTCCGCTTTGCGAACTGCCATTCATCAGGAAAGCCCTGCAGCCGTGCCATCATCCGTGGTGTCAGCCGCGGCATTCCGTCAAAGTCTGTCGCTGGTGCCTCATCGGCTATTCCCCGACCATCAATGCCCATCTCTGCCCATGCCTTTTTGGCTCTTGTCGGGCCCAAGTCTGGTCCGCCATGCTTCTTGCTCCCCCCCACGATTGTCGGAGCAATCCTCTGAGCTTTCTTGTACCATTGGTTGGCATCACGCCAATTGTTGGCAGCCATTAGGTCAAGAATGGCATCGCCTACGTTGTTGGTACGGTTTGAGTGGGGCACGGGGAAGGTAAATGAATCGAAGATATCGGTTCTGATGCCGACGATGATGGCGCGAGGCCGGAGTTGCGGCACGCCATAGTCGGATGCGTTGAGAAGGCCGACATGAACACTGTAACCTAACCGATAAAGTCGCGCTATGATGCTGCCTCGATAGTTATCAAACTGTTTGCCGAGGAAGCCACGCACGTTTTCTATCATCACGGCCTTGGGTTTTATTTCTTCAACAAGCCGCAGCATCTGCGGAAACAGGTCGCGCTCGTCGTCTGCCCCAAGCTGTTTGCCTGCTACGCTGAACGGAGGGCACGGCACGCCTCCAGCCAGCAAATCGACTTTTCCATGATAGGGCTTGCCGTCGAATTGCCGGACATCCATACACTTCACATCCCACTGCGGTCGGTTGCTTTTCAGGCAGTCGCAGTAGTCCCTCTCGTACTCTACCAAAGCCAGATGGCTAAAGCCTGCCATTTCAAGCCCTAAAGCCTGACCTCCGGCTCCTGCACAGATTTCCAGTGAAGTGTATAGCATTTGGTATCTTTCTTAACTCTTAATTCTTAACTTTACATTACTACTTGATGAGGCACTTGCCGGTCATTTCCTGCGGCTGGGGGAGGCCCATGATGTGCAGGATGCTAGGAGCCACGTCGGCCAGTACGCCGTTCTCTACGGTGACGCCTTGGCGGTCGGTGATGTAGATGAAGGGCACGGGGTTGAGCGAGTGCGCCGTGTTGGGCGTGCCGTCGGGGTTGATGGCGTTGTCGGCGTTGCCGTGGTCGGCGATGATGATGGCTTCGTAGCCTGTCTGCTTCGCTGCATCGATGACTTCGCCCACGCACTTGTCGACGGCTTTCACGGCTTCCTCGATGGCTTCGTAAACGCCTGTATGGCCCACCATGTCGCCGTTGGCAAAGTTCACCACGATGAAGTCGTACTTGTCGAGCTTGATGGCTTCCACGAGCTTGTCCTTCACCTCGTAGGCACTCATCTCGGGCTTGAGGTCGTAGGTGGCTACCTTCGGACTTGCCACGAGGATGCGTTCCTCGCCTTCGTAGGGAGCCTCGCGTCCGCCATTGAAGAAGAAGGTGACGTGTGCATACTTCTCTGTCTCAGCAGTGTGGAGCTGCTTGAGGCCTTTGCTGCTGATGTATTCGCCGAGGGTGTTCTCGACGTTCTCCTTGGGGAAGAGGATGTGTACGCCTGTGAAGCTGGCGTCGTAGGGCGTCATGCAGTAGTACTGCAGGCCGGGTATGGTGTGCATCTCCTGCTCTGGCATGTCCTGCTGGGTGAGCACGATGGTGAGTTCCTTTGCGCGGTCGTTGCGGTAGTTGAAGAAGATGACGACGTCGCCCTCCTTGATGGTGCCGTCCACTGTGCAGTTGTTGATGGGCTTGATGAACTCGTCGGTGACGCCTTCGTCATAGCTTTCCTGCATGGCCTCGATGAGGTCCTTTGCCTGCTTGCCCTCGCCGCTGACGAGCAGGTCGTAGGCAATCTTCACGCGTTCCCAACGCTTGTCGCGGTCCATGGCGTAGAAGCGACCGATGATGCTGGCAATCTTGGCGTTGCCTGCCTCGTCGCACTTGTCGATGAGCTGCTGGATGAAGCCGATGCCGCTCTTCGGGTCGGTGTCGCGGCCGTCCATGAAGCAATGCACGAAGGTCTGGTTTACGCCGTATTCCTTGCCGATCTCGACGAGCTTGAAGAGGTGATCGAGCGAGCTGTGCACGCCGCCGTTGCTTGTGAGGCCCATGAGGTGGACGTTCTTGCCCGTCTTCTTTGCGTATTCGTATGCGCTGACGATTTCGGGATTCTTGAGGATGCTGCCGTCGGCACATGCGCGGTTGATTTTCACGAGGTCCTGATAGACGATGCGGCCGGCGCCGATGTTGAGGTGTCCCACCTCGGAGTTGCCCATCTGTCCGTCGGGCAGACCGACGTTCTCGCCGCTGGCCAGGAGCTGGCTGTGCGGGTAGGTTGCATTGATTTTGTCGAGGTTAGGAGTTGGAGTGTTGAAGATGACGTCTCCCTTGCCGTGGTTGCCAATGCCCCATCCGTCAAGGATCATCAAAAGAGCTTTCTTTGCCATAATGTCATTTACTATTTAATCATTATACCATTTACCATTTAATCATTTACCATTTACCATTTAATAGTTCTCCCCATAGAGGGGGAGTTAGAGGGGGTCTGTTCTCCCCATAGAGGGGGAGTCAGAGGGGGTCTTGTTCTCCCCATAGAGGGGGAGTTAGAGGGGGTCTTGTTCTCCCCATAGAGGGGGAGTCAGAGGGGGTGCTTCTATTTGCGAGTGCAAAGGTACGACATTTAATTCATAATTCATACATTCGCCAATCATAATTTTTCGTTCCGACGGGCTTAACGAAGGAACGACGCGTGCTTCGTTGGAAAGCGACACACGCGTTAATGGCAAATGACACGTTAATGGGGGGGGAGTGTTTTCCTTCCGTCTGAGGGATGGGGGCGTTGGTTAATTCCCGTTTGCCAATGGCTTCAGGCCCATCTCTGCGGCTTTCTCGAGCATGAACTGGAAGGCGGCCTCGTGGTCGTTTGGTATGACGGAGTCCCAGATGGCGTCCTTGACGGCTTGCTTGAGCACGCCTATCTCTCGGCAGGGCTTGAGGCCGAAGGTCTGCATGATTTCCTCGCCGGTGATGGGGTTGTGCCAGGTGCGGTAGTTGTCGCGTGCCTGGAGGTCGATGAGTTTTTCGCGGACGAGCTGGAAGTTCTCGAGGAAGCGTCGTTTCTTTTCGCGGTTCTTGCTGGTGATGTCGGCTTCGCAGAGTCGCATGAGGTCGTCGATGTCCTCTCCAGCCTCGAAGAGCAGGCGGCGGACGGCGCTGTCCGTCACCACGTCGTCGGCGATGGCGATGGGACGCATGTGTAGGCCAACGAGTTTCTCGACGTATGCCATGCGTTCGTCGGTCGGTAGCTTCATGCGTCGGAAGAGCGGCGCCACCATCTTCTGCCCGATGTAGTTGTGGTTGTGGAACGTCCAGCCAGCCTGGTTGTCCCACCGCTTGCTGCGGGGCTTGCCGATGTCGTGCAGGAGGGCGGCCCAACGAAGCCATAATGAAGAATGAAGAATGAAGAATGAAGAATTTGCTACCGCACTGCCTACTCCTTCACTTGTTTTCGGCGACATTGTTGGGGCGGTAGCAAATTCTTCATTCTTCATTCTTAATTCTTCACTTCTTGCTACATTGTCCAGCACCTCGAGCGTGTGGTAGAAGTTGTCCTTGTGTGCACGGCCGTTGCGTGTCTCCACGCCTTCGAGTGCGGCCACTTCGGGGAGGATGATGGGCAGCAGTCCGCTCCGGCTCAGTTCGATGAAGCCGATGCTGGGCGTAGGCGTCATCATGATCTTGTTGAGTTCGTCGATGATGCGTTCCTGCGATATGATTTTGATGCGTTCGGCATTGCGTCGGAGCGCCTCGGCCGTCTCTTCCTCTATCTGGAAGCGGAGCTGCGTGGCGAAGCGTATGCATCGCATCATGCGCAGCGGGTCGTCGCTGAAGGTGATGTCGGGGTCGAGAGGGGTGGCGATGATGCCGTCCTCGAGATCGAGCAGTCCGTCGAAGAGGTCGATCAGCTCGCCGTAGCGGTCTTTGTTGAGACAGAAGGCGAGGGCGTTGATGGTGAAGTCGCGGCGGTGGAGGTCGTCGTCGAGCGTGCCGTCCTCCACGATGGGCTTGCGGCTGTCGCGCTGATAGCTCTCGCGGCGTGCGCCGACGAA
>CAMKTM010000178.1 GCA_946415695.1 uncultured Prevotellaceae bacterium
AACTCATGCCGGTGGCTTTCACGATTGCTATCCTCGGAGCCATCGAGAGCCTGCTTTCCGCCACGGTTGCCGACGGTGTGATCAGCGACAAGCACGACTCGAATATGGAGCTCATCGCTCAGGGCGTGGCCAACATGGTGACGCCGCTCTTCGGCGGCATTCCCGCCACGGGAGCCATCGCCCGCACCATGACGAACATCAACAACGGCGGACGCACCCCCGTGGCGGGCATCATCCACGCCTTCGTGCTGCTGGCCATCCTGCTCCTGCTCATGCCATACGCCGAGTACATTCCTATGGCTTCGCTGGCCGCCGTGCTGGTCATCGTCAGCTACAACATGAGCGGATGGCGCACGATTCGAGGCCTCTTGAAGAACCCGAAGAGCGACGTCATCGTGCTCTGCGTGACGTTCCTGCTGACGGTCGTCTTCGACCTCACCATCGCCATTGAGGTGGGACTCATCCTTGCCTGCGCTCTCTTTATGAAGCGCATCATGGAGACCACCGAAATCTCCGTCATCAAGGACGAAATCGACATGGGCGACGCTTCGGACATGGCAACTAACGAGGAGCACCTGACCATCCCCAAGGGCTGTGCCGTCTATGAAATCAACGGCCCGTACTTCTTTGGCATCGCCAACAAGTTCGACGACCTGATGGCCAACATCGGGCACGAGAAGCCCCGTGTCCGCATCATCCGAATGCGCAAAGTGCCCTTCATCGACTCCACAGGCATCCACAACCTGCAGACGCTCATCGAGCTGAACCACGAGGAAGGCATCCACGTCATCCTCTCTGGCGTGAACCCGAAGGTACACAGCCAGCTGCAGAAGGCCCGCTTCTACGACCTCATGGACGCCGACCACATCTGTCCGCACATCGACGTCGCCCTTGCCAAAGCACGGGAGTTCCTCGAGAAGAGTGAAGAGTGAAGAATTAAGAGTGAAAAGTGAAGAGTGAAAAGTGAAGAATAAAAGAAACTATGCGGCGAAAGGTAAATATAATTCTTCACTTTTCACTATTCACTTTTCACTCTTAGTTCTTCTCTCCAAAAGCAAGCTTCTCCTGTCACCACGCAGGGGGTTCTTTGCTTCTACATGTACGTGCAATTGCTTGTACATGTATAAGCAATTGCTTTTACATGTACAAGCAAACAACAAACCGTGTCACCTAAAAGAAGTCGATGTGCAAAAATACGCCCCAGCCCGATGCAAAAGTTCACGGGGCTGGGGCGTTCTGTTTCGTTGGAGAAGGGTTCGTCGGGATGGGCCGCAGTCAATTCAAAACCGAAGCGACGACAGCTGCCATGCTCCATGCTGCCTGCAGGTTGAAGCCCCCTGTGATGCCGTCCACGTCGAGCAACTCGCCTGCGAAGTAAAGTCCCCGATGCCGACGCGCTTCGAGCGTGGTGAGGTTGATGCTCTCAAGGTCTATGCCGCCACGGGTGACGAACTCCTCCTTGTTCTTCCCTCGGCCTTCAATCTGATAGACATCGCCCGTAAGAATTGCGCAAAGTCGGTTCCGGTCGCGTTCGGAAAGCTCGCCCCATCGCTTCTGGGGGCTTATGTGGGCACGCTCCGTTAGATGTTGCCAAAGCTTTGCGGTAAAGCAGCGCGGATATTCGCCCGTAAGCAGCCTGCGGGATTTCTTGCTCCCAAAAGTGCGAAGCAATGCCCTTGCTTACTCTTCGCTTGATGGCCATAGCCAATTGACGCAAAGCTCCGCCTTGTAGTCGTGCTGGGCAAGATAGGGGGCTGCGTAGCTTGAAAGGCGAAGAACGGCTGGTCCGCTCACGCCCCAATGCGTCACGAGCAGGGCGCCTTCGGCTCTCAACTTGGTGCCAACGATGCTCACGTGGGCGGACTTTACGACAAGTCCCGTCAGGCTCGTCAGGCTGGGGTCGTTGATGCAAAAGGAGAAGAGGGACGGCACGGGCGGCTCGACCGAAAGTCCGGGAAGGTGGCGGAAGAGGGCAAAACGGTTCGTCGAAGGCAGACCGCCCATGGTGCAGACGACGCGATGGAAGTGGCGGGGGGGCAGCTCGTCGGAGGCAAAGCAAAGCGTGTAGCCTTCTTCTTCGGGAAGAATGTCGTTGACGCGATGGGAGGTGTGGAGGATGACGCCTTCTTTCCTCATTCTTTGCAATAGTGTTTCAACTATCTGCATGGCGTCCTGCGATGCAGGGAAGACGCATTCGTCGGCTTGGGTCACAAGCCTAACGCCCTCTTGTTCCCACCAGCGCATGGTGTCCTGCTGGCTCCAGCGGCGCAAGGCACGCTTCATCAGCTGTTCGCCACGAGGATAGGCCTGCCGAAGCGTAGTGATTTGCCGAAAGGTATTGGTCAGATTGCATCGGCCTCCGCCCGTCAGCGATACTTTTGCCAACGGACGTTTGCCCGCCTCAAAGACTTCCACTTCGGCCTCCGGCATTCTGCGCTTCAAGAGTATGGCACAGAAACAGCCAGCCGCTCCGGCTCCTATGACTGCCACTTTCATTGTTTCAGGCGTACGACGCGGATGCCCGTCTGGCTGGGATGTTTCTGCATGTACTCAAAGAGCGTCATGGGCTCGAGCACGACTTTCTTGTGGATGCTGCTGGCATTGAGCAGATGGAGTTTTCCGTCCTTGCCCCATACGGCAAAGCCGACGTGGCTGACGTCGAGACCCGCCTTGTTGGTGGTGATGGCAAGGATGTCGCCGTCTTTTATCTGGCCCAATGTCTTTTTGCTCTCTCCCACTTTGTTCTTCGGGATGTAACGGACGGTAGCGCCCGAGGCACGTTTCTCCATGGCGGCAATGAGCTTACGCTCTTTCGCATCGACCTTGAGCAGTGGATAGGAATTGGGGTGTGAGCTCATGTAGGTGAGGCTGAGTCTCATCGGGACGGAAATGTTTTCTGGCGGCACGATTTCCTCGACCAGCCCCAGCCGCTCGCCCGACCGAATCCACTGGCTGAAATAATGGTTTCGGCTCTTGTAGCCGTCAATCCGTCCGCCGTCGTAACGCAGCTTCTGGAGCCACGAAAGGAAGTCCTGCCAGCGGGAACTGCCATGGCACGTGGTGAGCGCCAAAGCGCAGACGTTCTCAACGAGCGTTGTGCAGTCGAGGCTATGAAGATTGACGGCAAGATGCTCTTCCCTGTCCTTTATCTCGAGTGTGTGCGCCACGTAAGGAAGATCCATCAACTGCTTGGCATAAAAGAGAGTAAGACATTTACCAGACCCTCTCCAAACCTCCCCCTCTATGGGGAGGCTTTCTTCGCTTAGTGTTGACTTAGTCGAGCGACTGCTTCTCCCCCTATAGGGGGAGGTAGAGGGGGTCTCACCATTTACCATTTCCTTTGCCCCAAGTTCCAACAGTTCGACTACCCGAAGACTGTCTTCCCGGGTATATGATACTTCATTGGGATAGACTGGGAATATAGAGATTAAGGCAAAGATGAAGGTGATTATATTTTTCATTTCTTATTTTCTTATTTTCTTATTTTCTTATTTTCTTCATTCTTCTTCTGGAAGATGAAGCATGGCTGTCACGGCAAAGGTGACGAGGCAGAAGCCCATAACAGCAATGAAGAACTGGCTGTAGCCCATCAGGTCGGACATCCAGCCGCTCACCATGCCAGGCAGCATCACGCCGCCAAGGTACTGGAAAGCCGTGCAGAAGGAGAATACAGAAGTGCTACGCTCGCCATGCGAAAAGCTCACGAGATAGAGCGTATAAGCCGTAAAGCCCAATCCGTAGCCCACCTGCTCGACGAATACGCAGGCAGCGATGAGCGAAAGATTCTGAGTGCCGGCAAGGCTCAGATAGACATAAACGATGTCCGGCAAGGTGATACACAGCACGAGCGGCCAAAGCATCTTCCTCAATCCGAACTTCGAGACGAGCCATCCGCCCACAATGCCGCCACCAAGCAGACCAATGACGCCAAGCGTGCCATAGACGAAGCCGTACTGCACATCCGTCAGAGCCAATCCACCTTCCTCGACGGTTCGCTTCAAGAAAAGCGGCACGATTTTCGTCAGCAACCCTTCCGGCAAGCGGAACAGCAGGATGAAGAGCAGAGCCGTGACGAGGTGAGGTTTCGTGAAGAACACCTTCAGGGTCAGGGCAAAATCCTCGAGGATATTCAGCTTCTCCCCTTTGAGGGAGTCGGATGGGGGCGTTGGCAAGGCTCTCAGATGATAGGCAAAGAGCATCAGCATCAGCCCACCAACAGCCAGAAACGTGACGCTCCACGAAAGGGGAATGCTCATTTCGCTCTTCTGCAACAACCCCGCCAGCATGACGAGCCCGCCCTGTCCGAGCACCATGCCGATGCGGTAGAACGTGTTGCGAAGGCCGACGTAGAGTTCCTGGTCTTTGCTGTCAAGACCAAGAATGTAGAAGCCGTCGGCACAGATGTCGTGCGTTGCGCTACTGAAGGCAATCAGCATAAACAAGGCGAGGGAGCATTGCAGCCAGAAAGCCGTGGGCAACGTGAAGGCCAGCAAAGCGAGCGCAGCGCCGATGAGCAACTGCATGGCGAGAATCCACCAGCGCTTCGTCCGGATGCCGTCCACGACAGGGCTCCACAAAGGTTTTATCACCCACGGCAACCCCATCCAACCCGTGTAGAGGGTAATCTGGGTATCTGTCAAGCCCATTTCCTGATAGAGAACAAGCGACATTAGCATCACTGCTGCGAAAGGCAGCGACTCGCCCAAATAAAGGCTGGGAATCCAAAGAAGCGGCTTATGCCCGTTGGTTAAAGATTGCTTCATAGCTCTTAGATTTTTTCATTAAAAGACGTGCAAAGATACTCCAAAAAACTGAAAGAAACAAATTAGAGAGCCGTGCAGACTCTCTAATGTTTCAAAAAAAAAGATGAACTCATCTTTTTCGGCAAAGGCCGAACCATTCAATTCGGGATTTCAAGCATATTATTGGCAATTGCATAGATGGTGAGGCCGGCAAGAGAATGTATTTGCAACTTGCGGGAGATGTTGCGCCTGTGGGTGATGACGGTGTTCACAGAAATGAACAGATGAGCTGCTATTTCTTTGTTCGACATGCCTTGAACGAGGCACATGATGATCTCCTTTTCGCGTTCCGACACGGTTTCCGCC
>CAMKTM010000179.1 GCA_946415695.1 uncultured Prevotellaceae bacterium
GTACGCAAGCAATGCACATCCAGGCAATGTCGTCGTTGTATTCGTTGTACCCGCTGACACCCTTCTGATACCATGTGTCCTTGTTTCGGGCGATGAAGTTCGTGTAAAGGTTCTCGAACATTGTGGCATACTGTTGGTCGCCTGTGGTCTCAAGGGCATCGAGCACTATCTCGAACATCTCAGCATCGCCCCACCAGCCGCCATTGCCGATGACCCAGCCTGTGCTTGCCTTCTTATAAGCGCGAGCTTTCCATTTCTCCATCATGTCGTCGCGTTTGTCCTTTGTGAACTCTCGTTCCATAGGTTCAACAACTTCGACAGTCCAAGTGATGCGGGCAGGGTCAATGCTTTGTGAGGATGCTGTGTTGACGATGGTCAGAGTGCTGCCTTCCGTGGGATTGGCTGCAGCAGCAAGAGCGTATCTCTTCGTTGTTCCTTGATAAATGTAGTATTGGTTGGTCGTACCTTCCACAGGAACGAAATCCCAAGAGCCTTTGCTGTTGGCAGATGTTCTGCTTGTCTGGCCAACAGTGCCCGTGGTGCCTGAACTGATGCCTGAAAGGTAGAAGCCGGTATAGTCGTTGCAAAGGAGGAAAGTGCCGTTTGTCTTGGCTGTAAGCGTCCAACGCTGTGCATTGACGTTGGTTTCCGTCCAAAGAACCACGTTCTTGTTTTCCTCGAGTGACGAGTTCTCCACAAAAATAGACTTGCCGCTGCTGTTATTGACAATGCGGACAGTTTGCTCTGACTCGAAAGCTTGGGCAAAGAAAGATGTTGCCCACAAAGCAAGGACGAAAAGAGGTCGGGATAGTTTCATAATGATTAGTGATTAATTTGCAATTTGTTTGCAAAGGTAATCTTTTCTTGACAGAAATACAAAGAAAAGATATAAAATTATTCGTTTTCTGCTCCACAATATGGGCATTTGCCTAATTGCTTGAGCCTTTTTCCACACGAACCGCACAGATAACGGGGCCTTGAATAGCGTGAATAGCGTAGGAGAAGGATGAGAACAAAGATTGAGAAGCAAACATAGCTGACGCCAGGGCTGAGCGCAGCCAAAGTGAAGAGCAGGTAGCACAGGATGCAGCAGCCAAGCAGGGACAGCAGATAAAGCAAGGCTTCGGCCGCAGAAAGTTGTCGGCACACTTCGTCGATCGTCGCTATTGCCAGCACCAAGAGCACCCAGACGGAGCATAGGAAAAGGCTGAGAATGAGCGGAAGTCCAAAGGGATTGAGCGTCGGGTGGTAGTAATAGAGAACCCATGTTTCGGGCACATAATGCTGGATGCCTGCATAGAGAAGGGCCGAAGCAGCGAGGATGACAAGCAGGTAAGTGGGGTAGGGCGAGAGGATGTCGCGAAGGAAAAAGACGTGAGGCTTCTTTGGGCTGAATATCTGATAAAGCAAAGCAAGCAAAGAAATGGCAAATAGTATGCCGAAAAGCCCTAAATGACGGATGCTGAAGAGGTGGATGAACTGCGAAATGGGGTCGTCTGGCACAACGCTTGCAAGGAAGTTGTGTTGATGTGTCCAGCCCATTGTGAACTGGTCTCGTGCCAGCTTTACCCAAACGCTGTCCACAGAGTCTTCGGGTATGACAAGTGTCTCTGCCACAACCAAAGGGTCGCCATAGTGGACATTTAACTGTTCGCAGAGCGTATCGACAGGTTGATTGTGCAAGGGCTGACTGCTCTGAAGCATGAGGCTGTCAACGGAAAGCTCAAAGTTGTCGCCAACGGCATAAAGTGTCGTGTCTCCTTCCTGATAATAGCAAGAAACGAGGAGTAGCGGGAAGAACAGTAAACAGATAGCCTTCATAACGGTGAACTATGTGTGATGAACCTTCATTTCGCAGTTCTTGCAGTCGAACTCAAGGCGGAAGCGGCGTCCGTCGCTTAAAACGAGGTAAAGCGAATCAGACCATTTACCATTTAGCCATTTACCATTTAGCCATTTACCATTTAAGCATTTACCATTTCCCATTTCTTTTCTGCACTGCCCCCATGCATGGCGAAGGCAGAAGCGGCAGGTCATAAGAGGGTGCTCACCCTCCGTTTCTTCCAAGGGGGAGGAACTAATTGATGTTTTTGCGAAGTGGAAATTCAAGACCTCTCTTTTGGGAGGTTTGGTAGGGGCTGTTGTTTCCCTTCTCCATTCTGCCAATGTGCTTCGCGGGATGAACCATGGTTGAGAGAAGCGTATTTCGATGTCTTTGCAGAGGTATGGTGTGTCGCCGAGTTTGTTGAAGACTTCCTTTATGGAGCTCGTTTGGTCGGTTCGGGCAGGCTGGTGTTCTGCGAGGAAAAGCTTGCTGCACTGGGTGCCGTCGTCTGCAGAGAATGTCAGGCGGAAACCTTCCTCTGCCTCTTCGAGCAGAAAGCGAGCTGGGATGCGGCGCTCTGCCGTTTTGCCATTCAAGAGGTCTTCCCATTGCTTGTCAAAACTTCGCCAAAGCCGGTCGCCTTTTCTGAGTGAAGAGTGAAGAGTGAAGAGTGAAGAATTGAAATACAGGTGGTTCCCTTCTGCTCTGTTCACGCGAAAGCCTTGTAATTTGCCTTCCTGGTCGAAGAAACAAAGTCCGTCGCCGTTGTTGAATGCTTCGGTGGAGGAAACGACGATGCAATCCCTTCGCACTTCCTTTACAAGTCCCACCTCGGGGCCTTTGCTCTTCGGCGTGTTGGGTTCGGCAAGGTCGTTTGTGCGGCCAAAGAGGAAATAGTCCGTGTTGCCTCGAGAGAAACTTTTGGAGAGGTCAGGCTGGAAGGAGTAAGTGCTTGTGCCAAAGGAAGAGCGAGCGAACTCAGGCCTGCGCTTCAGGATGGCGTCAATGGCTTGCCGATAGCTTGCTGTCACGTTCTTGACATACCCGATGTCCTTCAGCCTACCTTCGATTTTGAAGCTTCTCACGCCTGCATCCATTAGCTTTTCGAGGTAAGCTTGTCGGTTCATGTCGCGAAGCGAAAGCAGGTACTTGTCTTTGATAAGAGTGTTGCCTTCCGCATCTTGTAGTGAGAAGGGAAGTCGGCAGAACTGGGCACATTCGCCCCTGTTGGCAGAGCGTCCGAAGCAGTACTCCGAGGCATAGCATCTTCCGCTGTAAGAAACGCAAAGGGCTCCGTGAACAAAGACTTCAAGCATTACTTCAGGCACGGCATCGTGAATGCCGTGTATCTGTTCGAGTGAAAGTTCTCGAGCAAGAACTATTTGCTTGAATCCAAGTTCTTTAAGTGCCTTGACTTTCTCCGCCGTTCGGTTGTCCATCTGGGTGCTTGCATGCAGGGGAATGGGTGGCAAGCCCCCTTCGATTTCCCCGACGGGGAGAGAGCAGAAAAACATATCCTGGACGATGAGGGCGTCCGCTCCTGCTTGGTATAAGTCCCAGGCAAGTTGTCTTGCTTGCTCGCGCTCTTCCTTGTGGAGAAGGGTGTTGATGGCTACATAAACCTTTGCTCCGAAGCGGTGGGCATAGTCGCAGAGTTGCTGGATGTCCTCAGTCGGATTGCCCGCTGCAGCTCTTGCTCCGAAGCGCGAAGCTCCGATATAGACGGCGTCTGCCCCGTGGTCGATGGCTGCAATGCCACATGCCAAATCGCGGGCTGGGGAGAGGAGCTCGAGGAGACCAGACCCTACCAAACCTCCCTTTAGAGGGGAGGCTTCCTGCCGCGAAAAACTCTCCCCCTCGGGGGAGATGGAGAGGGGGCTTGCCTCCTTTGCTTCCTCCCCCTTTAAGAGGGAGTTAGAGAGGGCCTTTTTATTTGATTTCATTGATGTCGTATGGCGTTTCCTGATAAACGTAGTAGTTCAACCAGTTCTGGAAAAGCAGATTGCCGTGTCCTCGCCATGTGACGAGAGGCCCTTTCTCAGGGTCGTCGTCGCGATAATAGTTGATGGGCTTCTTGATGGGAAGCCCCTTTCCGAGGTCGCGCTTGTACTCGGTGTCAAGCGTCCATGGAGAGTATTCCGAGTGTCCTGTAATGAATATCTCACGCCCTTCTCGTGCCATTACCATGGAGACACCGCTTTGGGGGCTTTCTGCGATGAGAGTCAGCTCTGGCACCTTCAGGATGTCCTCTTTCCTGATTTCGGTATGCCGGCTGTGTGGCATGTAGAAGACATCGTCGAAGCCGCGGAAGATAGGCAGTCTTGGCATGAGCGGTACTTGAGGAAAGATGCCAAACATCTTTTCCGGCAGCGGATACTTCGGCACGCCATAGTGGTAGAAGAGGCCAGCTTGTGCAGCCCAACATATATATAATGTAGAGGTGACATGCGTGCGTGCCCAGGCAAAAATGTCGGTCATCTCGTCCCAATAGGTCACATCTGCGAAATCGAGATGCTCTACGGGAGCGCCAGTGATAATCATGCCATCGAATTTTTCATGTCGCATTTCATCGAAGTCACGATAGAAGGCTCGCATGTGTTCTATGGGCGTGTTCTTGCTTGTATGAGCCTTGACCTTCATGAGGTGTACTTCAAGCTGAAGCGGACTGTTGGAGAGCAGACGGATGAGGTCTGTCTCTGTGGTAATCTTTAACGGCATGAGGTTGAGGATGGCGATGCGCAGAGGGCGTATGTCCTGAGCGTTGGCCCGTTCGTCACCCAGCACGAAGATGTTTTCCTCGCGTAGGAACTCAATGGCAGGCAGTCTGTCGGGAAGTCTTAATGGCATCTATGTATTAACAATTTGACGAGTTACATTTAATTATTCCGACTGCAAAGGTACGAATAAGCAAGCGAAATGCCAAATATATTTGAGCATTTCCGAGCGAAAGTATCTTCCTCCGCAGGTCGAGAGCCTAAAAACAATTGGAAAATAGAAGTGAAAAACAATAGATATATATTCTGCGTCCACCATCGAATTGCCAGAGGCGGAAAGTCATGTTGTTTGCTTGTACATGTAAAAGCAATTGCACGTACATGTATAAGCAATTGCTTTTACATGTACAAGCAAACAACACACCATGGAGTGATGTGTTAATCTCAAAACCTAAAACCTCATAACCTTATAACCTTATAACCTCATAACCTTATAACCTCATAACCTTATAACCTTATAACCTTATAACCTCATAACCT
>CAMKTM010000180.1 GCA_946415695.1 uncultured Prevotellaceae bacterium
TCGAGCGCCTTGCTGTAATCAGTCAAAGCCCGCTCCTGATTGTTCGTCTGGAAATAAAGAGAAGCGCGGCTCAAGTACAAGCCAAGTGTAGCAGGGGAAAGCTCAATGCCTTTGGTGTATGCATCCAGAGCCTTGTCGTTTTCTCCTCGGCGTTGACGAATCTCGCCAAGATACTGAAAGAGGATGGCATTCGACTTGCGTGCCGGGTCAAGCTCAATGGTTTGGTGAATCAACCGCTCGGCTTTCTCCAACGAATCAGCAGCTAATGCCTCGACTACCAACCGTGCGCTTTGCTCGTAAAGCTGGGCATGAAGCAAGTGAAGAGCAAAGAGCGAGAAGAGCAGAAAAAGAGCAGAACGTTTCATCTTTCTTTGGACATCATTCACACACTTACACTTCACGTTTTTTATATTCTAACGAACAATGGTCTGTGCCCGGTCTGGCCCTACGCTAATGATGGTAATGGGCGTTTCTGTGGCCCTCTCAATATAGGCGATGTAGTCCTTGAGTTCTTGCGGGAATTGTTTTTCGTTAGTCATTTTTGTGAGGTCTGTCTGCCAGCCGGGCAAGGTCTCGTAGACAGCCTGCCAGCCGTCTGTGTCGTAAGGCATTTCTTCCGTGGAGGCGCCATTCTTCGTGTACTTGGTGCAGACCTTAATCTCGGCAAAGCTGTCGAGGACGTCGCTCTTCATCATGATGAGTTGGGTGACGCCGTTTATCATTATTGCATATCGGAGTGCCACGAGGTCGAGCCATCCGCAGCGACGATTGCGTCCCGTCACAGCACCGTACTCGTGCCCAATCTGTCGGATTCGGTCGCCTGTCTCGTCAAGGAGTTCTACGGGAAACGGCCCCGAACCGACGCGGGTTGAGTATGCCTTGAAGATGCCAAACACGTCGCCTATTGCGTTGGGTGCCACTCCGAGACCCGTGCAGACGCCGCCGCTGACGGTGTTCGAGGAAGAGACGTAGGGATAAGTACCGTGGTCGATGTCGAGCATTGTGCCCTGAGCTCCTTCCGCCAGCACGCTTTTCCCCTCTTTAAGCGCTTTGCCGAGCTCAATCTCGGTGTCGGTGAGCGAGAACTGACGCATGTAGTCGATGCCTTGCATCCAGAGGCGCTCCTCTTCCGTGATGTCATAATCGGAAAAGTTGAGGTCTCGAAGCGTCCGTTCGTGTCGAGCCTTGAGGGCTTCGTACTTCTCTTCGAAGTTCTCCAGAATGTCTCCCACCCGAAGCCCCGTTCGGCTGGCCTTCTCGCTATAGGTGGGGCCAATGCCTTTGCCTGTCGTGCCTACCTTGTTCTTGCCTTTGGCAGCCTCGTAAGCGCGGTCGAGCACTCGGTGGGTGGGGAGAATCAGGTGAGCGCGTTTGCTGATGTGCAGGCGGCTTCTGAGGTCGTAGCCGGCTTCTTCCAGTTCTTTGGCTTCTTGCATGAAGAGGTCTGGGGCAATGACGCAGCCGTTACCGATGATGTTGAGCTTCCCTTCGTCGAAGATGCCGCTGGGGATGCTGCGGAGTACGAACTTCTTGCCCTCGAACATGATGGTATGTCCGGCATTGGGGCCGCCTGCAAAACGTGCAACTATGTCGTATTCGGGAGTGAAGACATCCACAATCTTTCCTTTTCCTTCGTCGCCGAAGACGATGCCCAGGAGGGCATCAACTTTACCTTTTCTCATTTCTGTTTTTTATCCTGTTTGTTTAATTTCTTTTACTTTTCGGAAGTAAAAATGGGAGTAAACTCGCTACGTTAACTTCGTTGACCTTCGGTTAACTTCGTTGACCTTCGGTTGACTTCGTCGACCTAACGGTTCGCGGGAGTTAAAATGGACAATACCATATGAGCAGACAGCATCCAAAGCTATTGTTCAGCACGCAGTGCTTAACTTCCTGCGCGAAGCGCTTAACTTCCTATTTAACTTTATTTTATAACTTCCTATTTAACTTCATTCTATAACTTCCGCTTTTTCTTTTTCGCTTCTTGTCTGTTCTTGGCTTGGCACTTTCTGCAGATGCCGTGCATGTAGAGCAGTTTGTCCTCGATGCTGAAATAGCGCACGTGGAGGTTCTGGAGGGCAAGCTTCGCCGTGCTGGTGGAGACGCGCGCGATGGTGTTGCATTGGTTGCAGATGACGTAGGCTTTCGGAGCGTTGTCGGTGCGCATTTCGTAATGAGCGGCGGTGGCCAGCGAATGCTTGATGACGAGACCTGCTTCGCAGAAGAGTTCCATTGTGTTGAAGAGTGTAGCGCGGCTCACCTGAAACGCTGCGTGCTCGTGCATGAGTTGCATGAGTCCGTCTATGTTGAAGATGCCGTTGGCAAAGCCCGCCACGCGCAGAATCTCGTAGCGTTCAGGCGTCTTGCGCATGGCGTTGACTTCCATGTAGCGTGTCAGTCGGTCGCGCAGTGATGCGAGGGGTGCTTGCTTCTTGTCCATAATCAGGGGCAAAGATACGAAAATAAGTGGAAAGAGAAAAATGAAAGTAGAAAAATTATCGTTCATTTATTTATCTTTTCATCTTTCATCTTTTCTTCGAGAGCTCGAATAGCTTTTCTGAGGTGCAGGTTTGCTTTGGGAAGCAGCTTCTTCAGGTTCTCTTCTATGCGATGCCGTTCCTCGCTGCCGATTGCCGAGCCTCGAACGAGCAAATGCCGCAAGCAGAGGCAGGCGCAAACGCAGGGGAGCGGTTTGTCCCGCTCGAGCCACGCCATGCTGGTTGTCTTGGCATGGGGGGCATGGGGCATCAGTTTCATTGCCATTATCTGCGCCTCTTCGGCGCTTACCATCGCTTCTGCCCAAGCGTTCGCCACGTCCGGCGTGAACGCTTCGGGAGGCATGAGCATGATGGCAAGAAGCCTCGTCTCCCGGATGTCCTGATTCCACAGTTTGCCTGAAAGCTCGGCGCCACGGGGAAATTCGCCGGCTATGCTTTGGAGGCGAGGCAACTCCACGCCGAATATGAGTTTGAAGGGCAGTCCGGCTTCCCTCATCCTTCGGGAGAGGATGCCGTTCATGCTGGCTCGCAGTTCCTTCTTTATGTCGAGCACCATCGCTTCCGTGTTCATAGGGCTCTGTATTGTTGGCTGTAACGAATCATTTGCGCATCGTATGCTTCGTCGAAGGATGCTTTGACGTCTCGAATGTCCCCTGCTTCGTCGAGGACGGGTTCGTATTTCGGATTGATGAACCCCTTGAAGGGTGCCAGGCGGAGCCGGTGATAGCGCTGGAGTATCTCGTGATGCAATGTGGCATCGAGCTTGACGCCGAAGTGCTCTACGAGCTGGCGAGCTGCTTCGTAGTCCCCTTCGCTCTTGATGCGCTGTATCTCGGCCAAGAGCGATCCAAAGGCTTCTCGAAGCATGCCATAATCGTTGATGCGGACGTAGTGTTTGCCTCCGGACTCTACAATCTGTACCGTCTGGGGATAGTTCGCGAGCGCCCATCTGCTGATGAGGGCACGGGCGCGCATGTGAGCTTCTTCCAATTGACTGCCTTCTTCGATGCGAACCATCTGTGTCAGCAGGCCGTTCATCAAGTAGCTGTAGTACTGCGACTTGTAGGCTTCCCCGTCGGGCAACAGACCGAGTTCTACGAGTTTGGGGTCGGCAATGTAATAGAGGCCAAAGAGGTCGGCACGTGCTTCTTCGATGGTGCTCCCGTACGCTTTGAGGGCATCGGCATCCACATGGGGGAGCAATTGTCCGGAACCATGTCCAAGACACTCGTGCAAGTCGGTGTGAAGGTCGTCTGGGATGTCGCCGTACTTGTCAAGAAGCTGCCGCGTCTCGGCGTCGATGACAAATTCTTCCCGCATCCCAGAGCCTTTTGCAACGATGTTGTAGGCATGTGTCAGATTGGAGATAGTGACGCTTTTGCTTCCGTATTCGGCCCTTATCCAATTGCTGTTGGGCAGATTTATTCCGATGGCGCTGCTGGGATAGAGGTCGCCTCCGAGGATGGCTGCGTTGATGATTCTCGCACTTACGCCTCGACACTCCTTCTTCTTGAACCTTGAATCTACAGGTGAGTGATTTTCAAACCACTGCGCATTGCTGCTTAAAGTGTTGGCTCTGCGTGTCGCTTCGCGGTCGGTGATGCCTGCGAAGCCTTCCCAGCTTGCTTTCAAACCGAGCGGGTCGCCATAGACCTCGGTGAAGCCGTTGATGAAATAAATCTCGCCTTCTGTCTCTCCGACCCAAAGGATGGCATAGTCATCGAACGTTTTCAAGTCGCCCGTGCGATAGAATTCCACAAGCTTGTCGATGACTTCCTGCTGTTTTTCGTTCTCTGCATACTGTCGAGCCTTGCCAAGCATCTCGCAGATGCGGTCGATAGCTTTTCCGTAAAGTCCGCCGCTTCGCCAGACGTTCTCGCAGAGCGTGCCGTCGGGATTTCGCTCGAGGCGGCTGTTCAAGCCCAACATTGGCGGATGCTGCCGGTCGGAGTGTTTCTTGAGGTTGGCATAGAATGCTTCGGCCTCCGCCTGCGCGATGCCTTCTGCATAGTAGTTGCAAGAGGAGGTAAGGAGCAAATCCTCCCCGTCCGTCTGATTGACGCGTTTTGGCATCACTTCGGGATTGAAGATGACTTCTGCCAGTTCTTCTATTTGTGAGGGTAATTGGCTGGAGTAGAGTTTGCCTGCTTCGCGAAGGAAGAACTCGCGGCTGAACCCAGGGGTGAACTTCTGGCAATTGTAGTGATGATGGATGCCGTTGGAAAACCACACCCTTTTGAGATAAACGACGAAGGCCTGCCACTCGGCATCGTCCTTCGGACCTTTGTAGTTCGTGTAGATGCCCTCCAAGACATGCCGCAACAGAAGCCCATGACGGCAGTTCTGGTCCCACAGAATGTCGCGCCCCCAAAGCGCTGCTTCCGAGAGGTAATAGACGAACAGCTTTTGCCGGAGAGGTAGGGAGTTGAAGTCGGGAACTTCATAGCGAAGCAGCTGAATATCAGCAAATCGTTCGCTTTGCCAAGGGAAAGAGTATGCCATTGAGTTTAGAGTTTAGAGTTTAGAGTTTAGAGGTGTTTTTTGGGAGGTTAGAGGTTAGGGGGTAAGAGTTTAGAGTT
>CAMKTM010000181.1 GCA_946415695.1 uncultured Prevotellaceae bacterium
ATAACCTTATAACCTTATAACCTTATAACCTCATAACCTTATAACCTTATAACCTCATAACCTTATAACCTCAAAACCTCATAACCTTATAACCTCAAAACCTTATAACCATAAACCATAAACCGTAAACTCTAAACTCTAAACTCTAAACTCTATTTCCTATGGGAGGATATTTAGTAAGCGATACGCGAAAGGTGACGACGCACCGACTCGTCGAAATGAAAGAGCAGGGACAGCAGATAGCCATGCTCACATCGTATGACTACACATTGGCTCAGATAGTGGACCAGGCAGGCATCGACATCATACTTGTGGGCGACAGTGCCAGCAACGTGATGGCGGGCAACATGACCACACTCCCCATCACCCTCGATCAGATGATTTACCATGCACGCAGCGTGACACGTGGCGTAAAGCGTGCTCTTGTGGTCTGCGATATGCCCTTCGGAACATATCAGGTGGGCGCAACGGAAGGCGTGAAGAATGCCATCCGCATCATGCAGGAGAGTGGCTGCGATGCCCTCAAACTCGAGGGCGGCGCAGAGATACAGGACACCATTCGTGCCATCCTCGATGCCGGCATCCCCGTCATGGGCCATCTTGGCCTTACGCCACAGAGCATCAACAAGTTCGGCACCTACGCCGTGCGTGCCAGGGAAGAAGCGGAGGCAAAGAAACTGCTCAGCGATGCCAAGCTGCTCAGCGAAATGGGTTGCTTTGCCATCGTCCTCGAGAAAATTCCTGCCGAACTGACAAAGAGAGTTTGTGAAATCGTGAAGGTGCCTGTCATCGGCATAGGCGCAGGTCAGGCTGACGGACAAGTCTTGGTCGCACACGACATGTTGGGCATGAACAAAGGCTTCTCTCCCAAGTTCCTTCGCCGCTATGCCGACCTCTCAACCGTCATTACCGATGCCGTGGGGCAGTACATCACAGACGTCAAGAACCTGGACTTCCCCAGCGAAGCAGAGTCCTATTAGAACGAGAAGCAGATGCCGAAGTAGGGGGTGAGCTGATGCATGTTACGGTGGAAACTGCCCTGGGTATCTGAGATTAAGTTGGTGAAGTCTTCGTCGGAGAATCGATAGTGGTTCGCTACGTCAACGAGGCTGTAGTGATTGTATTCGTAGTCGTAGCGAGCACGGGTGAAATCGTAGTCGAGGCCAACACGCCACACGATATTCTGCTTCAGGGCATAGGAGAAGTAGATGCCTGTGCCGAACATGAAACTACCCTTACCGTCGAGGTCTATTTCCTTTACGAGGTCGTAGGAGGAGATGTCTTTGTTCTCTGTGAACTTAGTTATTTCTTGCTCCAGGAATTTCTCGTTGTCGTCGTCATTGCCCGACCTGTCTGCCCACCACCAGACGTCTCCAGACTGCCGATGACCGAAAAGCAGCTTTGCGCCTAAGTTCATGCGTTTGCTCAGAGGCAGTTGTCCATAGACGCCTCCCATGACGTCGAAGCTCGACAACTGGTCTTTGTGTGTGTCGGAACTGAATTTATAGTCTGCCTCGTATTGGTTGGGGTGGTCGAACATCTGGGTTGTAGGGTCGTAGCGGAGCGTTCCTGAGTTCCAGACAGGTTCGTTGTCGTTCCATTCCGGTGTGACGGCCGTGCTGATGATACGTGCTCTGCCTCCGAAGCCCAGATAGGGGTTGATGAAGTAGGCTGCTTCTGCCCCAATCACGGAACTAACGCCGTGCTTGATGCTGCTTGGTCCTCCTGCGTCTATGATGTCGTCGGGAACGCCTTTACTGCCGAACATGAAGCCTGCTCCGGCCTGTAGTGAGAAGAAGGAAGGATGTTCGGTCAGGTCGTTGAGATTTTCCATTTCGCGCATTATGGTGTGTTTGTCCTTGAAGATAAGGTCGCAAAGCCCATAGCCAAGTTCTACGGAGAGGATGCCGATGCCGGCTCCCATCATCACGTCGCTTACCCAGTGGCGGTTGTTCATCACGCGGAAGGCTGCGATGCCGGTGGCAACAGCATAGCCGCCGACGCTGAACCAGAGGCTGCGCGTCAGGCCGTACTCTTTGTGCAGGATGGTTGCAGCCATGAAAGCCGTTGCGGTGTGGCCGGAGGGGAAGGAGTTGGACGTAGATCCGTCGGGCCTCTTCTCCTTGGCAGTATATTTTATGCCGTTCACCAGTCCTGCCATGATGGCGGCGGACATGGCGTTGCTTACCATCAGTCGTCCCCATTTCGAGCGTCCCTTGTAGCCTGTGGCTTTCAGGCCGTAGGTGACAAGCATCGGAGCATATTGGATGTAGTCGTCGGCTCGATTGTGGAAGCCGGAATTGATGTCGTTGTTCACCTTGCGTATGTCTCTCTTAATGGCGTGGAAGGCGATGCCAAGAGTAATGTAAGGTACGCTGGCGAGTGTGAGGTCGCGCTTCATGGTCCAGTATCTTTCCGGCTTGCTTACGTCGGTGGCTTGGCCTGGCATAAACAGAGTCCCGTTCTGCCTCTGGCACATGATGGAGACGGGAGCGGGCTCTTCCGATGCTTCTTTTAGAAGAGGGAATTCTTGCAAAGCGTTATTGGTGGGCTGCAAAGTTGTGGGCAGCGACCAATGCAACTGATAGTTTTCTCTTCCTATGTTGGAGAGGGTTGGAGTGAAGCTTGCTAAGGCCTGAATCGTTGCCGAAAGAAGCATAAAGGAGATAAAGAGCCGTTTCATTTTTTTATGGAATTTTCTGCAAAGATACAAAAAATGAAGAAAGAAAGAAAAAAAGGATAAAGATTTTTTTTCGTATCTTTGAAGCACATATATAATAGTTATAACTAAAACGCTAATGCAATGAAGAGAATTATTACATTTATTGTTTTGCTGGCGGCGGTGCTCGCCCAGCAGTCGGTATTTGCGCAGTCTCTCTATGTGGGCGGCGTCGAAGTTGACCTGAACGCCACTACGACACAAACTATCACGGGCAGCAACATCGACGGCAAGGTCACTTACTCGCCCAGCAGCAAGACCCTCTATCTGGATGGCGCAACCATCAAAGGCAGCATCTATGGCTCGAATCTCGGCTCCTCTGCCAGCGACCGCTATTACATCTATCTGAAAGGTACCAACGTCCTCACGACCTCGATGGCCCGAAGGTTGTCTTTGCCGGCAATTTTGGCTTGATAGACTGGTCGAGAGCGGCGAAACTGTATGTGACTGGCAGCACGACGCGTGTCACCTTCAAACCCGATTACAATTATCAGGCAATTCTCAACCTTGGCAACTTGCTTTTGGACTACGGCTTCAGCATCCTCGAGCCTGCAGAAGGCTGGTTCGATAAGTCGCTGCACAGTGTTACCACCGACGGCTCTTATCCATATACGGGCACGGTCATTATCGGGCGGGCAATGGAAGGCGACCTCAACAACGACACCAAGGTTGACATTGCCGACTTCGTGACCGTGCTGAACATCATGGCTGCACAATAAATTTGCCGCGTCAAGAAGGGCGTCTTGCCAGCGGTATGTTTTTCACACCCCACGGCATGTTCTTTGCTTGTACATGTAAAAGCAATTGCAAGTTCATGTACTTGCAATTGCATGGTCACGAACATGCAATGAACAAGCCGTGGGGTGTTGTGTGGAAAAGCACGGTAAATGACGTATTGAACAATGTGTTTGCGTTTTTTTTGCTGTTTTCCATTGTTCTTTGAAGAGAAAACACTAACTTTGCAGGGCAAAGTGCAGTAATATATTCAAAAAACACCTTCTCTCAGGCATTACAAACATCTAAAGAAAACATGTTCTTCGGCTAAAGCCTCAGGCGCAGGCGGAGCCGCCTTCGCCTCTGATAGGCATGTCCACATGAGGGCATCAACTCTGCTGGCAGAGGGATGGTAAATATAAAGTAAGGAAAGAGCCATGAAAGAATACAGGATAGAAGCCGTCGTGCAAATCTGCCAGATGGCTGAGTTGAGCGAAGAGGACAGGGCACTTGTGGAGGCTGCCAAGCAAGCCACCTGCGGCAGCTATGCGCCCTATAGCAAGTTCCTTGTTGGTGCAGCAGTACGTCTGCAGGACGGCAGCATCGTCGTTGGTGCCAATCAGGAGAATGCAGCCTATCCCTCGGGGCTTTGTGCCGAGCGGACTGCTCTGTTCGCCGCATGTGCCAGACAGCCTGGCTTGCCTGTTGTCAGTCTGGCCGTTGCTGCAAGGAAGGGCAAACGGTTCCTGGCTCAGCCCATTTCTCCTTGCGGGGCTTGCAGGCAGGTCATCTCTGGTGTTGAGGAACGCTATGGAGCACCCATCCGCATCCTGCTATACGGCACTGATGGTGTCCTTGTCTCCGACGGCATCAGTCCGTTGCTTCCTCTGCGGTTTGTAAATGAGGATTTGAAAAGTTAAGAGAGGGGGAAGTTAAGGAATTGTCATCCGACAAGGCTCAGCTGCTTGTCCTTGATGAGCTTTCGCAGGTTGATGAGCGCATAGTGCATACGGCCAAGGGCTGTGTTGATGCTGACGCCGGTGAGTTGAGCTATCTCCTTGAAGGAAAGGTCGTCATAGAAACGCATGAGGATAACTTCGCGTTGAGGTTCAGGCAGGTAGTCCAGCATCTGACGGATGCCTTCGCGTGTCTGGCTGTCAATCAACTCGTCCTCTCTGGTGGCTTCGCTCAGACGAAGACTGTTGAGGGCTTTGGGCTTCACCTGGTCCTGGCGCACTGTGCAAGTGGTTTCGCACTCACGGCTCTTGTCGATGATGAGGTTGTGAGCCACCCTTGTCAGCCAAGCGCTGAACTTGCCTGTTGTCTGATATTTGTGGGAACGAATGGCAATAATGGCACGCTGGAAAGTGTCCTGAAAGAAGTCGTTGGCTACATCGCTGTCTTTCACCAAAAAGAGTATATAAGAGTATATATACGCCTGATGCCGAGAGAGCAAAACGTCAAATGCACTGTCGTTACCTTCTTCATACAATACAACCAACTCATGGTCAGTCATTGCTGATAAGTTATTCATTACGTCTCAAACTTTGGTTTAGGAGTAATGTTTCAGTCGATAGG
>CAMKTM010000182.1 GCA_946415695.1 uncultured Prevotellaceae bacterium
GGAAACTTACAGCCTATCATGTGTTAAACAAACACAAAGTCACAAAGACACTAAGTAATTCCCCATGGTGTAAAGACACAAAGGTTCTGGCCGGGGAACCTTTGTGTCTTCAGTTCAGCAGCGTAGTTCTTCGTGTCTTTGTGTCTTTGTGTTTGATTGTCCTTTGGTTTTCATCGAATACACGTTAACTACAAAAACAGTGGGAACATTCGAAACTTGAATAAAGACATAAAAAGTTAGGCATTCCCTTTGCCTTCCAAAGAAAAAAGAGTATATTTGTAGGCGCTAAACGACTTACGACCATTAACATGCCACCCGGACGAGGCCCGAAACGAAAGACGAGGCCAGGCAAGACATTCGCCATGCGATGGCGGACGGGCGGTGCCAACATACAAAAGTTTTTCTGAATACAAAGACAAAAAAACAATCTTTCAACGAGAACCCTGCTATGAAAACAAACCTTTCCCCCGTGCTGACCCTGTGCGGCATCCTGCTGCTCGTGACGATTCACGTCAATGCTGCCGACTGGCTGTTCAAGGACGGCAAGAGCCGTTATCAGATTGTCGTCTCTGCCGAGGCATCCCCTTCGGAACAAACCGCTGCGCTCGAGCTGCAGACATACATCGAGGAGATGAGCGGCGTGCGGCTCCCCATCACTGAGAACCTGAAGGCATCCAAGCGCAGCATCATCATTGGCTACAATGAGCGCGTGGCAGCCCTGACCGGTGCAGAGAAGCCCGAGACGGACGACGAGAGCTTCACCTATCGCACCGTCGGGCACGACCTGCTCATTTGGGGCGGCTCCGGACGCGGCACGATGTACGGCGTCTTCACCTTCCTCGAAAGGGAGCTGGGCGTTCATTGGCTCACGTCGGAATGTACCGTTGTGCCGAAGCTGGCAAGCTGGAAGCTGCCTCTGCTGGAACGCACCGAGCAACCGTTCGTCAAGTACCGCTACAGCAACTACTTCGTGGCGAAAGACCCCAAGTGGAGTGCCCATACACGCGAGAACACGAAGTGGAGTCCCGTGAAGAGCGCATACGGCAATCTCGAAGCCTATTGGGGCGCACACACCATGGGACAATTCGTCTCCACGCGGGAGTTCTTCGAGACGCATCCCGAATACTTCTGCCTGCGCGACGGCAAACGCTACGGGGGCTACGGGCAGCTCTGCCTCTCGAATCCCGATGTCCTGGAGCTCTGCAAGACACGACTTGCCCGGACAATGCGCGAACAGCCCGACTTCCGCATCTACAGCCTTTCGCAAAACGACAACTTCCTGTTCTGCCAATGCGACAAGTGCAAAGCCATCGAGGAACAGTACGGCGGGCACTCCGGCCTCATCGTCTGGTTCGTCAACCAAGTGGCCGACGCAGTGCGCGACGAGTTCCCCGACAAGTTCGTAGGCACCTTTGCCTATCAGTACTCGCGCCAGCCGCCCACAGGCATCAAGCCCAGGGAGAACGTCGTCATACGCCTTTGCAGCATAGAATGTTGCTTTGCCCATCCGCTGGACGCAGGCTGCCCGCAAAACGAGAAGTTCATGCGCGACCTCAAAGGCTGGGCTGAGCTGGCACCACACCTCTTCATTTGGGACTACATCGTAGATTACGCCCAATACATCGCACCTTGGCCTAACTTCCAAGTGCTGGGGCCTAACATCAAGGTCTTCGGCCGGAACAAAGCCATCGGCATCTTCGAGGAGGCACAATACCAGTCGGCGGGGGCAGAGTTCGACGAGATGAAGGCCTGGACCATAAACCAACTGCTCTGGAACCCCGAGCAGGATGTCGATTCGCTGGCAACCATCTTCATCAACGGCTTCTACGGCAAGGCCGCACCCTACGTTAAGAAGTACTACGATCTGTGCCAAAGCCTCGTCAAGCCCGACGTACATTATGGCATCTACATCCGCGAGAACCACGAGATATACAGCGACGCATTCATAGAGGAAGCCTTTGCCATCCTCCGCGAAGCACGCGAGGCAGCAGAGACGGACGAGATGCGCAAACGTGTGGACCGCGTCAGGATGCAGCCACTCTATCTGCACTGCATGCGCCACAAAGCCGCATCACTGCAGGACGGCACATGGAAAGAACTTGTCAGCCTGATGAAGCTGTACAAAGCCATGCACCGCGAAGGTTGCAAGCAAGAGGACTTCTTCCGAGACTTCGAAGCAGAAGGGAAGAGGGAAGAGTGAAGAGGTTAGGGGTAAGAGATAGAAAATTAGAGGTTAGAGGTAAGAGGTTAGGGGTTAGAGGAATGTTTGGGATGCTGAGGAGCCAAAGGTGTTCTCTAACCCCTAACCTCTTACCTCTAACCTCTAATTTTCTACCTCTAACCCCTAACCTCTTTATAGCAGATACGAGTCTATCATGTCCTTTGAATAGACTTTGGTATAATACATGTCGCCCACGAAATACTTAGGCAAGCGGAGCACGGGGCTATCGTCCTCTGGAATGTAGCGGTAGTAGCTGCCGTCTGATACGCGGCGGCACAGGGCAATCGTCCTCGGCTGGCTGGCGTCGTGGGATACCGGATTGTCCCTCAACTGCACAAATACGCCTTTTGCCACGTCAATAGCCTTGCTCGTGCCGACCAGCCACACGCCAAGCCGATGACGATGTATCCACTCCTCCTCGTCGGGATGGTTGATGAGACACCAGCACAACTTTTGCGAAACAGGAATATGATGAAACTTCCTGAAGAAATCAAATGTCGGTTTTATTTCCATAGTCTGTAATGTCATTGCTTTTGCAAATATACAACAAAATGATGAAAGAACAGTGCGAAAAGTGAAAAAACTTTGCAAACAGCACTTTCTGACGGAATTGAAAAGTGACATGACTTTCGTCATTTAACCCAATCGGTCATTAAAATTTGGTTTAACGCACTGCAACACAAGTTTTCTCTTCCCGGAGGAACCCGTTTTAGGCATGGTTGACAACTTTTTGTCAAACAAAAGACATTTTTGTACAATAATAAAAAAAGTATGTAGAATTTTGCTTACCTTTTGCACACAAATAATGTAAGGCGAAAATCATAAAATAACTTTTTCCCCGGACAGCATTGATTTTTTATGTCCACTTGAATCCTGCAAAAAGCGGCCGCTTTTTCGAACCCTTCCAAAGGCTTCCAAAAAACAAGGCACGCTCTTATTGACAACAAGGCACGCTCTTATTGACAACGAGGCACGCTCTTATTGGAAACGAGGCGTGCCGTGTTGACAACAAAGCACGAAGAAATGCGTCGGGAAACGCTGCAAAAGTTAGGGGAAAAAAGCAAAAGAACAAAACTTGCGGCAAGTTTTTCAAAGAAAATCAATTTTTTGACAGATTCCTTTGTTTCCACAAGAAAAAAGAGTAACTTTGTAGTCGCAACATGACACTGACAGCTATTGAATGACGCACCTCATTTTGCCCACAGACGAAACGCGACGCCTTTCCTTCTATCTGGCGATGGAGGAGTATGCAGCCTCTCCCAAACCCTCCCCTAAAGGGAAGGGCTTAAAGTCTCTCCCTTCAGGGGGAGATTTAGAGGAGGCATTCTTCCTCTGGCAGGTGGAGCCGACGGTCATCTTCGGCAGGAATCAGGTCATCGAGAATGAGGTGAACCTCGACTACTGCCGCAAGCACGGCATCGAGTTCTACAGGCGCAAGAGCGGCGGCGGCTGCGTCTATGCCGACAAAAGCAACGTCATGATGAGCTACATCACGCGCTCCGACCATGTGCAGACCACCTTCCGCGAGTACATGGACATGGTCTGCGGAATGCTTCGGGAACTGGGTCTTGAGGCGACCTCAACGGAGAACAACGATGTACTCATCGGCGGAAAGAAGGTCTCGGGCAACGCCTTCTACCACATGCCTGGCGTTAGTATCGTCCACGGCACCATGCTCTTCGACACCGACATGGACCACATGCTACAGGCCATCACGCCTCCGCAGCAAAAGCTCGACAAGCACGGCGTGCAAAGCGTGCGCCAGCGCATCACACTACTCAAGGAGCATACCAGCCTCAGCATCGAGGAGTTCAAGCGCTTCGCAATAGAGAGGCTCTGCACAAAAGAGATACGACTAACGACTGAAGACGTCAGGAACATCGAAAGGATTGAACAAGAAACATATCTAAACCCTGTATTTATCTATGGAAAAGAAAACATGTCTGTATGACCGCCACGTGGCATTGGGCGCACTCATGTCACCCTTCGGCGGCTTCATCATGCCCATTCAGTACACGAACATCACCGACGAGCACAATGCCGTGCGCACGGCTTGCGGCGTGTTCGACGTCAGCCATATGGGCGAAGTGCGCATCACGGGCCCCGACGCAGAGCGTTACGTACAACACATCTTCACGAACGACGTCAGCGGAGCACCCGTCGGACAAATCTACTACGGCATGATGCTCTACCCAAACGGCGGAACGGTCGATGACCTGCTCGTTTATAAGATGGGCGAAAACGACTTCTTCCTCGTCATCAACGCCGCCAACATCGACAAGGACGTGGCTTGGATGCAGGAGCACACCGAAGGCTTCGACATCAAGCTCGACCACCAGAGCGACCTGTACGGGCAACTCGCCGTGCAAGGCCCCGAGGCCGAAGCAGTCGTCGAAGAGGTGCTCGGCATCCCCTGCAAAGAGCTGAAGTTCTACACAAGCCTCACCCTAACCCTCTCCAAAGGAGAGGGAAATCAGGCAGCCACACCTTTCACCCCTCCTTTTGAGGGGACGGGGGAGGCTATCATTGTTTCCCGCACCGGCTACACAGGCGAGGACGGCTTCGAGATCTACGGGTCGCATGAGTTCATACAAAAGTGTTGGGACAAACTCATCCAGAGCGGTCGTTGCAAACCCTGCGGCCTTGGTTGTCGCGACACCCTTCGCTTCGAGGTCGGTCTGCCGCTTTATGGCGACGAGCTCAGCGCCGACATCTCTCCCGTCATGGCTGGTCTGTCGATGTTCTGCAAGCTCGACAAGCCCGAGTTCATCGGCAAGG
>CAMKTM010000183.1 GCA_946415695.1 uncultured Prevotellaceae bacterium
CCGATGGTTAGGAGGGTGCAGGAGATGATGAAATAAGTTTACCGGACACTAATAATATAATAAAAAGCCTCTCGGGCGGATGGCACCGAGAGGCTGAAATTAAAGTTTGCGTTACTTTATTATATTTTCATTCGAACATGCGTTTGAATTTCTGGAAGAAGTTGTTCTTTGCCGTTGCTCCGGGCTTCATGTTGTCGCTCGTGCGGAGCTTTTCGAAGGTTTCCTTCTCTTCGCGCGACAGGTTCTCGGGGATATAGACGCCAATCTGCACGATGAGGTCGCCTGTGCCGTAGCCGTAGCCTTGTACGACGGGGAGTCCTTTGCCGCGAAGACGCATGATCTTTCCGGGCTGGGTGCCTGGGTCTATCTTTATCTTCACTTTGCCGTCGATGGTGGGCACTTCTGCCGTGCCGCCGAGGATGGCCGTGGGAACGTCAAGCAGGAGTTGGTACTGCAGGTTCTGTCCGTCGCGTATCAGTTCGGGATGTGGTTCTTCTTCGATGAAGACTTGTATGTCGCCTGCTACGCCGTTCCAGCGTGCTGCATTGCCTTTGCCTCTCTCTGTGACCACCATTCCTTCCTGCACACCGGCGGGAATCTTTATCTCCACTATCTCTTCGCCCTTGACGATGCCCTGTCCGCCGCAATGCTTACACTTGTTGCGGATGACGCTGCCTGTGCCGCCGCAAGCCTCGCACTGTGTCTGCGTCTGCATGTGGCCGAACATGGTATTCATGGTGCGATAGGTTGTGCCTGAACCGTTACACTTTGAGCAGGTTTCCTTCTTGCCGTCCTCGCTGCCGCTGCCGTTGCAGTGCGGACAGGTGACGTACTTGTTTATCTTGAACTTCTTGGTGACGCCTGTAGCTACCTCGTTGAGGTTGACGCGCACTTTGAGCCTGAGGTCGGAACCTTTCTCAACGTGCCGGGCGCCTCTGCTTCCACCGCCGAAGCCGCCGAAACCGCTGAAGCCGCTGAAGCCTCCGCCAAAGCCAGCACCGAAGACTTCGTTCATCATGCTGAAGATGTCGTCCATCGACATGCCGGCTCCACCTCCGAAGCCACTCTGACCATTCATGCCTGCAAAGCCGAACTGGTCGTATCGCTGACGCTTCTCGGGGTCGCGCAGCACATCGTAGGCCTCGGCTGCCTCCTTGAATTTCTCTTCGGCCTCCTTGTTGCCCGGATTGCGGTCCGGGTGATACTTGATGGCCATCTTCTTGTAGGCAGCCTTTATCTCTGCGTCTGTGGCTGTCTTGCTGACGCCAAGCACTTCGTAATAATCTCTCTTCTCCATCTTTATCAATTCATAATTATTAATTCATAATTCATAATTGTTCTTGCCGCAATGATGCAACAGGGGGTAGCCTGATGACTATAGTTGTTCTCTCAAGAAACTCAGGGCGCAGCCTTAATTATGAATTGTGAATTATGAATTATGCATTTTGTTTTTCTTTAAACTCCCACCACAACTTGTGCGTGGCGGATGACTTTGTCGTTGAGCTTGTAACCTGTCTGTGTGCAGTCCATCACTTTGCCTTTCAGCTCGGGTGATGGAGCAGGCAGCTGTGCGACTGCTTCATGGATGTCCACATCGAAGTCTGCCTCTTTCGTGTCGATGATGCTGACACCTTGTTTACCAAGTATGTCCATGAATTTCTTATAGATAAGTTCCACGCCTTCAAGCACGGCACTAACATCTTCGGCCTTCTGCATATTCTTCAGGGCGCGTTCCATGTCGTCGAGAATGGGCAGGATGGTGATGATGGTCTTCTCGCCGCCATTGAGGATGAGGTCGGTCTTTTCCTTGATGGTGCGCTTGCGGTAGTTGTCGAACTCAGCTATCTTGCGAAGCAGTTGGTCCTTGAGGCTTGCAATCTCGGCGTTGGCAGCTTCAAGCTGTTCCTCGGCTGTTGCCTCATGCTCCGGCGTCTGCTCCTTCTCTTCCTGTGTGTCTTGTTCAGTCTCAGGTGCATCCTGAGTTGCTTTCTTCAGTTCTTCTTCTATGTTTTCTTCTTTCATCTTGTTGTACTTTATCCAGTTTGCTTTGCTACAATAAGTGTGCCAATCGACGATTTGTCAGTTCTGTGTGCCGTACAATTTCTCTTTTTGCTCCTTGATGGCCTCGCTGCTGATGTATTCGTCGTATTCCATGAGCTTGTCGATGATGCCGTTTGGCGTGAGCTCGATGATGCGTGTGGCGACGGTCTCGATGAATTCGTGGTCGTGGCTGGCGAAGAGGATGTTGCCCTTGAAGAGCTTGAGGTTGTTGTTGAAGGCCTGTATGCTTTCGAGGTCGAGGTGGTTCGTGGGCGTGTCGAGGATGAGGCAGTTGGCGTTCTTGAGCTGCATACGTGCTATCATGCAGCGCATCTTCTCGCCTCCCGAGAGCACGTTGACCTTCTTCAAGACCTCTTCGCCCGAGAATAGCATTCTGCCAAGGAATGCCTTGAAATACACTTCGTTGCCTTCGCCAAACTGGCTTAACCAGTCCACAAGGTTGAGTTCGCTCTGGAAGAACTCGGTGTTGTCGAGTGGCAGGTAGGCAGTGGTGATGGTGATGCCCCAGTTGAAAGTGCCAGCCTGTGCCTCGCGGTTGCCGTTAATGATTTCGAAGAGTGCCGTCATGGCTCTTGGGTCACGGCTGAGGAAGACCACTTTGTCGCCTTTCTCCACGGTGAAGCTGACGTTGTCGAAGAGTACGGTGCCGTCGTCGCTGACAGCCTTCAAGCCTTCCACTTCGAGGATTTGGTTGCCTGGCTCGCGGTCCATTTGGAAGATGATGCCCGGGTATTTGCGTGTGGAAGGACGTATCTCCTCGATGTTGAGCTTTTCGAGCATCTTTTTTCGGCTGGTAGTCTGTTTGCTCTTCGCCACATTGGCAGAAAAACGGCGGATGAACTCTTCCAGTTCCTTCTTCTTCTCCTCGGCCTTTGCCTTTTGGTTCTGTGCCTGACGGAGGGCGAGCTGCGAGCTCTGGTACCAGAAACTGTAGTTGCCGGCGAACATGGTTACTTTGCCGAAGTCAATATCGACGGTATGTGTGCAGACGCAGTCGAGGAAGTGACGGTCGTGGCTGACGACGAGCACGGTGTGTTCGAACTCGCTGAGGTACTGCTCGAGCCACTGCACGGTGTCGAGGTCAAGGTCGTTGGTCGGTTCGTCGAGGAGCAGGTTGTCTGGGTTGCCGAAGAGTGCCTTTGCCAGCATGACGCGCACCTTTTCCTTTCCCGAGAGCTCGCCCATGAGTTGGTAGTGCTTGGATTCCTTGATGCCAAGGCCGGAGAGCAGGGCAGCTGCGTCGCTTTCAGCCTCGTAGCCGCCCATCTCGGCGAACTTCTCTTCGAGTTCTGCCACGCGGATGCCGTCCTCGTCCGAAAAGTCGGCCTTGCTGTAGAGCGCCTCGCGTTCCTTCATCACGTCCCACATCGTGGTGTGGCCCATGAGGACGGTGTTGAGGACGGTCTCCTGGTCGTACTGGAAGTGGTCCTGGCTGAGGACACTCAATCTCTCGCCTGGGCCGAGCTCTACTGTGCCTTTTGTGGGTTCCAGCTCGCCGCTGATGGCTTTCAGCAACGTGGATTTTCCGGCACCATTGGCACCGATGATGCCGTAGATGTTGCCGCTGGTGAACTTCATGTTAACGTCCTTGTAGAGGACACGCTTGCCGAACTGCACGGCGATATTGGAAAGGGTTATCATAGCTTTACTGTTAAAGTTTCTTCCTTAGGGCTATAGCTTCTATAGTTGCTATAGTCTCTATAGTTTCTATAGTCTCTATAGCTTCTATAGCCTCTATAGCTTCTATCTAATCCTCAGTATCTCACCCACCTGCACGGCGTGGGGTTCGTCCCACTGGTTGAGTTCGCAGAGCGACTCCAGCCGGATGCCATAGAGTTGAGCGATGTCGAAGAGGCTCTGGTTGACCTCGACGATGTGTATGGGGTTCTTGCGGAACTCGCGGGAGGCGCATTTGCGTTTCTTCTTCAGGTAGATGAGGTCGCCGGCAGTGGGTGCGTAGTCGCGGGGCAAGTCGTTGTATTTGTAGAGCTTGCGTAGGCTGATGCCAGTCTTCTTGCTGATGGTTGCCATGTCGTCGCCCACCTCTACGATGAGGTAATGGTTCTTGTTGCCCTTGTAGATGATGTGACGTTCGAAGAAGTCGTCTGTCTGTGCGATGGCCGTAGATTTTCCGCGATTGCGAGCCTTGTCTGTGTCGAACTGATGGAGGTTGTACATCTCGACGACGCGTATGAGCGACTCTGCGTAGGCGGGATTGGTGGCATAGCCGGCAGCCTTGAGGCCTCGTGCCCAGCCCTTGTAGTCGGTGATGCCGAGGCGGTAGAGTCCCTGATAGCGTTTCTGCTGAAGGAACTTCGAGTGGTCGATGTAGCTCTCGCGGGCACTTTTGTACTTGCGGAAGCGGTCGTCGGGCCTGTCGTCGCTCTGTACGATGTACGGTCCGGTCCACGAGCCGCCCACCTTGATGCCGAAGTGGTTGTTGGCCTGCGTGGCCAGTCTGCTGCGGCCGGCGTTGCTCTCCAACAGACCTTGAGCCAGAGTGATGCTGGCGGGAATGTGGTACTCGCGCATCTGTTCGATGGCCCAGTCCTTGTATTTGTCGATGTACGTCCAATAAGCTTGATTGGTTCTTTGCGCAAAAGCAGACCCTCCAACACCCTTTAGGGGGAGCATGAGAGCCAGAAACAGAAGAAGGGAAAGTAAGTGTTTGTTCATAAGGCGGTGCAAAGGTAGTTAAAAATTTCGAGATAATAAGCCCCTAAAGGGAAAAATATGTAGTAATTCATTCAAAACGAATAAATTCAAAGTTATTATGGCGTTAGCCTATTCGCGTAATTACCCGCTTCGCTCAGGCTCAGTCGAAATGTAGTTAAGCCAAAACCATGACAGACACACGCCCTTTTACCCATCATCACGCAGCGAGTTGTTTGCTTGTACATGTACGTGCAATTGCTTCTACATGTACAAGCA
>CAMKTM010000184.1 GCA_946415695.1 uncultured Prevotellaceae bacterium
GCGGGCCTCCAATGATGGCCAAGACCGTGCTCGACCTCTTGCACTCACTCGGCGTAGAGGACGACATGATTCGCTTCGATAACTTCGGCGGATAGTGAATGTAACGCATAGAGGGCATGTCATCCTTTTGACATGCCCTCTTTTTTATTTAGATACTCCCTTTATGAAAAAGACTTTAATTCTGCTATCACTTATTAGTGTTGTCATTCCTTCCTCGGCACAAACTTTGACAGTAGATGCGGGGAAGGTGCTGAGCCGTGTGGAGCCGTTGATATATGGTTCAGGTGCAGAGGACGTGAACCACGAAATATATGGTGGCCTTTACGACCAGAAGATTTTCGGTGAAGGCTTTGAGGAACCCGCATTCGTCGATATCAAAGACTTCAAAGCATACGATGAGCAGTGGAGCATCGTATCGGGAATGGCTCAATTGCAAACTTCTCATCATGGAAAACTAATCTACCAAGGTAAATCGTTGCAGAAAGGCACGGTCGAGGTAGAAGTGAGGATGGATGACGTCAATGCCATCGCCGGGTTTATCGTCAACGTCAGCAATCCGGGGACGGGAGCAGATGCCTTCAATGGCTATGAGGTTGCTCTGAACGCCAGCAAAGGTTCTTTTGTGCTGGGCAAGCATCAGCAGAACTGGCAACCGATCTCGGACACCCAGAAGTCATTTAATCCTTTGGGCGAATGGAACAAACTTCGCATCATCATTGATGGCGCGAAGCTAATCATTTATCTGAACGACAAACTGATAAAGAATTACGAGGATACGAACAGCCCATTGACTTCGGGTTATGTAGGGCTTCGTTCCTATGGTGGTTCTGCCGCATTCCGCAATATGAAGATAAACGGCCTGGAGATTGTCTTTGAGAGTGATTCGCCTTGCGTTTCTGGTATGTGGCAGGCATTGGGTGATGGCGACTTCGAGGTGGATGCTGATAAGCCTTTTACGGGCAATCAGTCGCAAAAGATAAGTGGAGAGGCTGGAACGGGTGTCTTTAACCAGGGGCTCAACCGTTGGGGCATAAGCATTGAGAAGAATAAAACGCTGAGCCTGTCTCTCTATCTGAGAGGTACTGCGAAGGTGCAGGCCTCACTTCAGTCCAGCGACGGCATGACCGAGTATGCTCGCACTGAAATATCAGGAATAGACGGCAATTGGAAGCGTTTTGATGTTGAACTTATTCCCAACGATGATAACCCTACAGGCAGGTTTGCACTCGAATTGGCGGAGGAGGGAACCGTGTGGGTTGACCAAGTGTTGCTCTGCACTGACAGCTATCCGTTCCGTTCAGACTTGACAGAAGCCTTCCGACAGGAGCATCTGACTTTTCTCCGATATGGCGGCACGATGGTTAATGCCAGAGGGTACATGACGCGCAACATGATAGGCAATCGTCTGGAGAGGCAACCCTACTATGGGCATTGGTATCGCTATTCAACCAACGGCTTTGCAATTCCCGAGTTCATGGAGTTCGCACGGCTCATCGGAACAGAACCAACCTTTGCCATCAACATCGAAGATAATCCTGATGACGTCCTCGCTATGCTTCGCGAGATAGAGACATACGGCTTGAAATTCATTGAGATAGGCAACGAGGAATGCATCGATTCGCCTGCCCGTACTGGTTATGAGCACTACGTGGAACGTTACCTTACGCTATACGAAGCCATACATCGGGCTTATCCCGACCTTCTGTTTATCAACGCTGCTTGGTGGAGGTCAGACCAGTTGGAGACGATGAAAGACGTCTTCCTGAAGTTGGACGGCAAGTGCGACTATTGGGACTACCATCCCTGGACGGAGACACCGCAGCAGGCTTTGAATGCAGAAGCGGAAATAGCACAGATTAAGGCGCTTTTCTTGCAGTGGAATCCGAATACGACGATGCGCTTGGCCATCCTCGAAGAGAACGGCAATACTCACGATGTGACTCGTGCTTTGGCGCATGCAGTGATGCTGAATGTCGTTCGGCGCGCCGCAGGTTTTGTCCCTCTCGACAGTCCTGCCAATGCCTTGCAACCTTACAACCAGAACGACAACGGCTGGGATCAGGGGCAAATCTTCTTCTCGCCTTCGACGGTATGGATGCAGCCTCCTTTCTATGCCCAGCAGATGGCGGCAACGAATCATCAGCCGTTGCTCGTCGAAAGCAGCATCTCGGCCAGCGCCAGCCTGGATTATACGGCAACACGCAACGAAATAGGCGACACACTCGTACTCCATGTGGTGAACTACGGCAGTTCCAATCGTTACCTGACTTTAGATTTGAGGAACTTCGGCAACGTGGCCAACGTGCAGTGCACCACTCTAAGTGGTTCAGCAAATGCTAAAAACACACCTCAGCGCCCTACTTACATCACGCCTAAGACAAGTACTGTTGAACCAGGCAAGAAGGTGATGCTGAAGATGAACAGTTACACAGTTGTCGTGATAGCCGCCAGCAATTCACAGACGCGAGTCGGTCAAGTTGAACCGCCAGACATTCCTTCCAACAGGATATACAACCTCGCTGGGCAGCTCTTGCCAAAAGACGGCCCTGGGGTATGTATAATAAACAATAAAAAAGTAATGTCTAAGAAACAATTTCAGGCCGTCGTTACCGGACACCAATAATTTTGGATTTTTTCAAGCTGATGGGGCGTGTGTTCATTGCAGGTTTAGGCTGATTTTGACGTGTTGACTTCTTCGATGCGGCACGGCATGTTGTTTGCTTGTACATGTACGTGCAATTGCTTGTACATGTAAAAGCAATTGCTTCTACATGTACAAGCAAGCAGCGCCCCCTGTGATGATGGTCAATAATCCACTTATCGTAAGCGATTGCGGCGGAAGTGCTGACGTGCATAGGCAAAGAAGAGGATGACTCCGGCTGCGTTGCCTAGCCAAGCAATCCAGAAGGCTGTGCCGTAGGAGAAGTACTCGGCAGCTGTGCCGCCAAGTATGATGCCTAAGCCAAATCCGGCATCCCAAGAAGTAAGCAGTGTGCTGTTGGCAGTGCCTCGCTGGGAGGCGGGCGCAAGGTTGATGAACATCGTCTGGAAAGCTGGGAACATGTGTCCGTTGCCAAGTCCGACGACGAAGGCTGCGCCGTAGAACCCCCAAGCATTGTGCAAAGCGGCAAAGAGCAGATACCCTACGAGCGAGATGAGCACGCCGTAGGTGGCATTCTCTACGATACGTCCCTTCCGCAGGCCTCGTGCGCCGAGCAATCGGCTTGATATCAGACCGATGCAAAGAAGGGTGAAGAAGAGCCCTGTGCCTGTCGTGATGCCGAGTTCTTGCTTGGCATAGATGGCGATGTAAGTGCTCACCACGCCATAAGAGAAGCTGTAGCCCATCATGCAAAGCGCTTCGGACCAGCCTTTCAACAGGAAAAAGCGGTCGAGGGAAATCGGCCGTTTTGGTGAAAGATTGTTCGGCCGTTTGGGTTTAAGACGAAGCGTGCAGTTGATGACGAAACCTGCTGCAGCGGTGAGGAAGGAAATGATGAAGATGAGGTCGTAGTTGGCCTTCCACTGATAGATGAGCAGTCCGATAGTCGGGGCAATGGCAGTGGCGAGGTTGTTGCTCAAGCCGTAGTAGCCAATGCCTTCTGCTCTTCGGCTTGACGGCAGCACATCAATGGCTACCGTGCTGTTGGCAACCGTTGTGGCGCCCATTGGTGCGCCGTGCAATGTTCGCAGGATGCAGAAGGAGAGCAAGGAACCGACCACAAGATAGCCACTGAAGAAAAGAGCGAAGAGTCCGTAACCGACGAGCAGTACAACCTTTCTGGGAAAGGAATCGACCAGGAAGCCGCTGAAGGGACGTATCAGCAAAGCAGTCAGGGCATAGCCGCTCAGCACCATGCCTGTCTCGTCCTTCGTGGCGCCAAACACTTCGCTCAAGTACAACGGAAAGAGCGGAGTCACAAGCATGAAGGAGAAATATAGCATGAAGTTCGCGCTCCAGGCCTTCAGGTAGTTATAAGACCCTCCCCAACCCTCCTTCTTTTTTGAGGGGCAAGGGGTAGGGGGCAAGGAGCAGGAGGATTGCTCTGACAGTTGGTCTTCTCTTGCCCCTTGCCCCATGCTCCTTGCCCCCTTCAAGGGGGAGTTAGAGGGGGTATTGGAAGACCCTACCAAACCTCCCCTTAAAGGGGAGGCTTCCTTCGCGGAGAAGCAATCGCTCGACGAAGTCAACTCGCCTGGTTCCTCCCCCTTTAAGGGGGAGTTAGAGGGGGTCTTGGAGTATTCTCTTGAACTCTTCATAGTCCTTGCTCATGGGGATGCTCTGCTTTGTGCCTTTCATAAAGGCTTGCAGGCGCTCCGGGATGGCAATGTCGGTGCCGCAGATGTCATCTACCGTCTGCTTGAACTTGGCAGGATGGGCCGTCTCGATGAAGAAGCCGATTTCGCCTTCATGCAACCCTTCCTGCAAGGCACGGTAGCCGCAAGCTCCGTGTGGGTCAAGCTGATATCCCGTCTCAGCAAGGCATTGGCGCATGGTCTCGGCAATCTGCTCGTCGGAATAGGTGGCGCCGCTGATGTCGCGGCAGATGGCTTCGTGGCTGTTGCCGTAGAGGTCGAGGATGCGGGCGAAGTTGCTCGGAGCACCCACGTCCATCGCGTTGGCAATGGTCTGTATGCTTGCCATTGGCTCGTACTTGCCGGTCTGTATGTATTTATAGAAGACGTCGTTGGCGTTGTTGGCTGCGATGAAGCGACTGATAGGCAGACCCATGCGCTTGGCGAAGAGGGCGGAGCAGATGTTGCCGAAGTTGCCGGAAGGAACACAGCAAACTAATTTACTATTTGACGATTTACAATTTACGATTTTTTTGAGCTGCGCGTATGCCCAGAAGTAGTAGAAACTTTGCGGCAGGAAGCGTGCCACGTTGATGCTGTTAGCTGAGGTGAGCCGCATTCGGGCGTTGAGTTCCTCGTCCATGAAGGCATTCTTGACGAGTGCCTGACAGTCGTCGAACACGCCGTCCA
>CAMKTM010000185.1 GCA_946415695.1 uncultured Prevotellaceae bacterium
GGATGGGCAGCAACAGAGACCTCAGTAGCCTCTTCTTCTGACGTAGCTTCCAACAATTCGTCGTCGTCCTGGGCATATACGCCGAGACTCAGGCTCAGCAGCAACGCAGGGAGCATTAGTTTCATTGATTTCATAGTATATTTTATTTAGTTTTGTTAATTCCGGGCATGTTTTCGTTAAATCATCATGCAAATATACCTTTAATTATTAAAACTTCCAAACATTTCGTGCATTTATTCAGCTATTTTGTTGAATTATGCTCTTTTCATCTCAATTACCTGCGAACAGTAAGCTATGACGGCAGGCCGATGTGTGACACAAATGATGGTCTGGCCCGACTCACGACTGTTGAGGTTCTTGAGGAGCTCTTGTTCGGTATGCATGTCGAGGGCGCTGGTCGCTTCGTCCAGGAGCAGTACGGAGCCTTTGCGAAGCAAGGCACGGGCGATGGCGATGCGCTGAGCCTGCCCTTCGCTGAGGCCGGCACCCAACTCTCCGCAGAAGGCATCCAGTCCGTCGGGACGGTCCATGACGAACCCGGCACAGGCTGTCTGCAAGGCTTCGCGCATGTCATCTTCCGTAGCATTGGGATTGCCAAGCAGCAGGTTGTCGCGGATGGTGCCGCTGAAGAGGGTGTTGCCCTGCGGGACATAGACCAGGTTGTTGCGCGTCCGGGGAGAAATCTGCACGGCCCGCTCTTCATCGTACATCTCGATATTCCCTTCCGAAGGTTTGAGCAAGGCAAGGATAAGACGAATCAGCGTCGTCTTTCCTGCACCTGTCTCGCCGAGGATGGCCGTAGTGGAGCCTTTGGGGAAGTCGCAGGAGAAATGAGAAAGGATGGTGCGACCGCCTTCCCTGTAATGGAAGCAGACGTCGGTAAGTCGCACGCCAGCACCTTGGGCAAAGGCTATCGGGTTGGAGTCGTCTTCGAGCGGTGTCTCCTCGAGTTCCATAAGACGCTCGCTGGCTGTCAGAGTGCTGATAAGGACAGGCACGAAACGTGTCATGTCGCGGAACGGGCCCTGTATCTGTCCGACGAGCTGGATGAAGGAAATCATCATGCCGTAGGTAATGGTACCTGCCTGAAGGCTGTCAACGCCCCAAAGGAACGTGACGAGGTAACCGGTAGAGAAGCCTATGCTTATCAGCGTAGAAGACGTACTGCTGAAGACAGCACGATGCCGGACATGTTTGCGCAAAAGGCTCTGCGTCTGCACCAGCTTCTCTATCATGGTGCCTGTCCGTTCCAGCGTTTTGAGGATAGCTCGGTGCTGGATACTCTCCTGAAGGATGCTCTGGACGCGGCTCTCCGTAGTACGGATGTCGCGGGTGATGGCTCGCATCTTACGCACATAGACCTTACTCAGGACAAGGAAGCAGGGCACGATGCAGACAAGCAGGCAAGCCAAACGCGCATCCATATGGAAGAGGTACAGGAAGGCACCTACGAGGCGGAACGACACTTCAAGCAGCGCGGGGAATGTCTCGGTGATGCAGGACGTCAGGTCGCGCACATCCTGCTCCATTCGGTTCAAGGTGTCGCCACTATGCCGCCCCTCCTGGCCGTTCCACTCGCTCTGGAGCAGATGGGCGAACAGCCGCCGCTGGAGAATGTTCAGCGAGCGTACGCCAAGCAAGGCACCCACCCACTTGCGGGCAAAGCCAAGCATTATCTTGGTGACCATAATGGCGACCAGCGCGTATGCTGCCATCCGCAAACTGCCCTCAGCTTTGTTTGTGGCAATATCTATCGTCCACTTCGTAGCATAGATGAAGGCAAAGTCGAGAATAACGGACGTAATGCCAATCACAGCATTGAGCACCGCCTGCAGCCGCAATCCCTTAGAGGAGCGCCACAGCCATACTGTCACTTCACGGTTGGACTTCGTCATAATCGTCAATGGTCAATGGTCAATGTTCAATGACCCTCGCATCGCTGCCCCAGAGGAGCTTGCTGCGCAGGGTATGCAGGAAGGTCGTCTCCGGCCTCTTCAGCACAAAGACCTGATAGGGAGCCTTGCGGATAGTGAGCTGAGTGGTGTCCAGACAGGACTCGCTGCGTCCGTCGATAGCCACAAGGAAGTTATGGCTGCGGCTCTCGACCGTAAGCTTTATCTCCAAGTTGTCGGGCAAAGTCAACGGCCTGACCGTCAGTCCGTGAGGAGCAACAGGCACGAGGCCGATGTTCTGACTGCCTGGCAACATAACGGGACCGCCCACGCTCAAGGCGTAAGCCGTGCTGCCGGTGGGCGTATTGATGACCAATCCATCAGCCTGATAGGTCGTGAGGTACTCGCCGCCAAGGTCCACGCGTATGCTTATCATGCTGCTGCTGTCGTGCTTGAGCACAGCCACTTCGTTGAGAGCAAAAGGATAGCCCTGCATCCGACCTTCAGAGCACTCCACTTGAAGCACGTTGCACGATTCCTTCCGAAGCTGCCCCGAAAAGCACCTGTCGAGAGTCTCCGATATATCGTCGAGCGAGAAATCAGCAAGGAAACCGAGGCGTCCGGTATTGATACCGAGGATGGGAATCTGCTTCTTCCCCACCCTCATAGCCGTCGTGAGGAAAGTGCCGTCGCCACCCATGCTCACGGCAACATCCGCATCGAAGTCATCGTCGGTGATAAGTTTGCACTCAGGAATGGAAACATGCATCTCCTCCTTGAGGTAATCATAGAAAGGACGGTCGATAAGAGGGAATATGCCTGAGTTGACCAGCGCATCAAGGAGTTTCTGCACCGCCTCGCATTTCTTGGGCTGGTATGTATTCCCAAAGATTGCACATCTTTTTGCCTTTTCCATAAATAATTTCTCTTTTGGCTGGCAAAGTTAAGGATTTTTTCCTAACTTTGCAAAACAAAAGTCAAATCTTAACTCTTAACTCATAATTCTTAATTCTTAACTCTTCATTCTTAATTATAATAAGGTATGATTTACGTCTTTTTAGCTACAGGCTTCGAGGATATTGAAGCCATCGCACCAGTTGATATCATGCGCCGAGCCGGACTGAAGGTGCAGACAGTTTCAATCACAGGCGAACAGATAGTGGTTAGTGCCCACGGCGTTGGCATTGTCAGCGACCTCATGCTCTCCGAAGTTGACTTCTCGCAGGCAGAGATGCTCGTGCTTCCGGGCGGACTGCCAGGCTCAACGAACCTCGATGCCTGCAAGCCCCTGACAGAGGCAATCAAGCGCCACTTCGAATCAGGCGGTCCTATTGCCGCCATCTGCGCTGCACCGCTGGTGTTTGGGCATTTAGGACTGCTCAAGGGCCGTCGCGCCACATGTTATCCCGGCGTTGAGAGAGAACTGGCAGGTGCTACCTATACCGCTGCCATTGTGGAGCGCGATGGGAACATCATCACGGGCAAAGGACCTGCAGCAGCCTTCGAGTTCGGCTATACCATCGTTGACTTCTTCCTTGGCGAAGGAGCATCCCAACCTTTGCGCCAAGGGATGATTTACAAAGAACTGACAGAAGGATGAAAGCCTATGCAGTCATCGTAGCCGGTGGCAAGGGCCTCCGCATGGGCGGAGAGGTGCCCAAGCAGTTCCTGCCCATCAATGGGAAGCCAATACTGATGCACTCCATCGAAGCTTTCCGAAAAGCTATTGAGGGTATCAGGATCGTGCTTGTCCTGCCCGCTGCGCAACAAGAGTATTGGCATGAACTATGCAAAACGCATCAGTTCGACTCCCCCGAGCTGATAGCCAGTGGCGGCGAGACGCGCTTCCAGAGCGTCAGGAATGGCTTGGCCCTTTTGCCAAACGATGCCGAGGCTGTGGTTGGCATCCACGATGGGGTTCGTCCCTATGTATCGAAGGACACCATACTGCGTTGCTTTGCTGCGGCTGCCGAGGGGAAGGCTGTCGTGCCTGTCGTGCCTGTCGTCGAGACGGTTCGGCAAATCCTTCCCGACGGGACGAGTGTTACCAGGCCCCGCGACGAATACCGCTTGGTGCAGACACCGCAGACTTTTCCGCTTGCCCTGCTGAAGGAAGCCTATCACAGGCCTTATTCAGAAGCATTCACCGACGATGCCTCCGTAGTGGAAGCGATGGGCAAAAAGATTACGATGGTAGAAGGGAACAGAGAGAACATCAAGATAACCACACCAAGTGACCTTAGATTCTGAAATAACCTACTTGCCCGGTATAGGTCCGCAAAGGGCGAAGCTATTGGAGGCAGAGCTGGGCATCAAGACCTGGCGCGACCTGCTTTATACCTTCCCCTACAAGCACATCGACCGCAGCCGCCTCTACAAGGTTCGCGAACTGACCACAGAGATGCCTTTCGTACAGGTCTTGGGACAGTTCCTCAGCTTCGAGGAGGCAGGTCAGGGACGTAAGCATCGGCTGACAGGACACTTCTGGGACGGCGAGATGTTCCTTGATGTCACTTGGTTTCACGGCATCAGCTACATCAAGAAAAGCGTCAAAGTAAGGAAGGACTATATCCTCTTCGGACGTCCAGGGGTCTATGGAGGTAGGTTGAGCGTCATCCATCCCGACCTCGACAACCCCGAATCAACAGTGCTCAGCAAGATGAGTATGCAGCCGTATTACAGTACGACTGAGCGCATGAAGAAGGCGGGAATGACTTCGCGAACAATGGAACGATTCACAAGCTCACTCTTCAGCAAACTCACTTGGGCTCTTCCAGAAACGCTTCCAGCATATCTCACTGAACGGCTGCACCTAATGCCACTAGACGAAGCTCTTCGTGCTGCACACTATCCGAGCACAGCCGACGAGCTTGCAGCCGCCAATATGCGATTGAAATTTGAGGAGCTGTTCTTCATCCAACTCGTCATCATGTCCTACGCCCGCAGGCGGCAACAGGAACGCGTGGGACAAAGGTTCACGCGTGTTGGCGAAATGTTCAACACCTTCTATCGTCGTTACCTGCCCTTCCCGCTGACGGAAGCACAGAAGCGTGTCATACGCGAGATGCATGCTGACATGAAGAGCGGGCACC
>CAMKTM010000186.1 GCA_946415695.1 uncultured Prevotellaceae bacterium
ACGAGCGTTGCAACATTCCGAGCGTTGCGAAGTTCTGGCCGTTCCTCAAGGCTCTGCTCGAAGAGATATAATGTCTAATTGCTTGCATCTACATGTATGTGCAATTGCACGTACATGTAGATGCAATTGCACATACATGTAGATGCAAACAACTAAGCGTGTGTAGTTATGAAACGTATCCTTGCTATTTTCCTTGTTCTCTGTCTTGTGCTCGGTGTGCAGGCAGGCAAGAATGATGCTGTCGTAGTGGCTTATGTGACATCATGGACAACGGTTCAGCCCGACCCGACGGTGATGACGCACATCAACTACGCCTTCGGGCACGTCAATGAACAGTTCAACGGCGTCCGCATCGACAACGAGCAGCGGCTTCGCGACATCGTAGCCCTGAAGAAGCAGCAGCCCAAGTTGCTCGTCATGCTGAGCATCGGAGGGTGGGGCAGCGGTCGTTTCAGCGAAATGGCGGCCAGCGAGGAGAACCGCAAGGCGTTTGCCAATGACTGCCGCCGCGTTTGCAATGAGTTCGGCTTGGACGGCATCGACATCGACTGGGAGTACCCCACTCAGAAGAGCGCCGGCATTAGCTCCTCGCCGCAGGACACCGAGAACTTCACCCTGCTGATGCGCGACCTGCGCAAAGCCTTGGGCAAGAAGCTCTGGCTGACGCTTGCGAGCGTGAGCAGCGCTCAGTATATCGACTTCCGCAGTTGCATTCAGTACCTCGATATGGTCAATGTGATGGCCTACGATATGGCGAATGCGCCCAAGCATCATGCAGCCCTCTATCGCTCGGAGCATGTCGGCTGGAACTGCGCTTCCGAGGCTGTGGAGGCGCATCGCAAGGCTGGTGTGCCCGACAGCAAGATTGTGTTGGGTATGCCTTTCTATGGCAGAGGCAAGAGCGGCCAGTACATGAAGTATTCGGACCTGGGCAAGCAGAAGCTCAAACGGAGGTGGGACAGTGTAGGGAAAGTGCCCTATCTGGCCGACGAGAACGGCGAACTGGCCGTCGGCTTTGAGAATCAGCACTCCATAGCCGCGAAGTGTGCCTACATTAAAGAGCAAGGATTGCGCGGCGCGATGTATTGGGAATATGCCGACGACAACGAGCAGGGCGACCTGCAGCAAGCCGTCTGGCAAGGCATCCTGCAAAGCGATAAGGACAAGACCAAGGCTTGCCAGAAGGCAGTCAAGCGTCTGTCGGCCGTCCTGAAAGAGAATCAGAAGCGCGAGGACATTTCGCCCGACAGCTTCTTCTATGATTGGCGCAATCTCAAGGATGAGATGCTCAAGGAGAAAGACCCGACGGCTCAGGCCATCTACCGGGCTGCGATGGGGCATCTGCTTTCTGGTAATGCCTGGCGTTCACAGCGTTATGACAGCAAAACGAAGAGTCATCCGGACAGCATACAAGAGTGGACGTTCGAGGAATACAAGAAACGGGCGGCAAACTACTATGCCCAAGCCATGCGGGACGTCGAGGCGCTTCATGCCATCAAGCTGCCCGACACGAAGCCTCTGACAGTGGAAGGCAAGGATGACGGCATCTTTGGCGGCGACCTGCTGCATGTCGTTTGGCAGGCTTATATTCAGGATCTTTCTTCTTGGGCATCGTCAGGCCTCGCTCCCACCTTTGGCGACATCATCGATGTCTATCACCGTCACGGCCTTCGCGAGGCAACATTACAGCTCCGACTCGACTCTCTTAACCAAAAGGATGACGGCGAAAAGAAAGAGGGGTCCTTGCTTCGCCTTCGTGAAGAATATGCCGACCTGCCCATCTGTTCGCAGGTCTATATGCAGCTCGCCTCTCTGCCGGGCAAGACGAGTCACGAGCAGTATGCTTTATTGGAAGAGGCTTTGCAGCGCTATCCCAAGAGTCGTGAGGCAAATGAAATCAAGAACCGGCTCCTTTCGCTGCGCCAGCCGAAGCTGTCAGGCAGGTTCCACGAAACGTACTACCCCGATAAAGACTATGGCATTCCCCTCAAAGTCAAGAATATGCAGACAGGAAGTCTCGCCGTTTATCGTGTCCCGCAGGACTTTGAATTCAGCGACAATGAATCGGCAGGAACACAGCTTGAGCAGATTCTTCGTGTCGGCACGCTCGTCGAAACACTTCCTGTCGATGTGGCAAACGCAGATTTCCTTGAAACAAAGGACGATACGTTGCGTTGGCACACCCCAGGCTTTGGCCGCTACGCCTTTGTCCTGGACGGTACGACAAAGGAAAAACTCGAAAGTAAGCCCGAGCCTCAGGTTGTCCTGACCAGCGTGTCCGCACTCACTTTCATGTCTGTAAACATGATGGTCGGCAAGGCTCGTGTGATGGTGACGGACGCAATGAGCGGCAAACCGCAAGGGGGAGTCAAGGTCTCGTTCTACCATAGAGACAGGGAAGACTACACCAAGTTTGCCGAATCGACAACAGACGGGCGCGGCATCACCGAGGTTGACTTCGAGAAAAACAAGAGCATATTTGTGAAACTGACGCACGGCGAAGACAATGCTTACGTGAAGCAGAGTCTGGGTTGGTTCTACAATTCCAAGTACAAGGACAATCTTGTTCACCATAAAAACCTCTATGCCGACCGCAGCATCTATCGTCCGGGACAGATGATTTATGTGGGCGGTATCGCCTACACTCAAGGTCACGACCAGGCTCCGCAAGCAGAGCCGGGAGCCGAGTTTGACCTAACTCTGTTCGACGCCAACGGTCAGGAGGTCGTGAACCACACCTTGAAGGCCGACGAGTTTGGTACAATACAGGACAGCTTGCAGTTGCCCGAGTCGTGTTTGCCAGGCCGTTACTCCATCAGTTGCTCGGGTTGTCAGCTCAGCATCCGTGTCGAAGAGTATCGCAGACCTACCTTCCAGGTGGAATTCGACGAGGTTCCCGCCATCTCTTTGCCTGTCGATAGCATCACATTGACTGGCCGCGCCTTGACCTACAGCCAGTGGCCTATCGCAAATGCCCGTGTCACAGGCACATACCAGTGGCAGCAAAGTTGGTTGTATAAGCGTTACAGTCCCAGCAAATCGCACGATATCGACACCCTTTATACAGACGAAGAAGGCCGCTTCAGCATTCGTGTTCCTGTCTCGAAGGAGCTTTCGAAGGAGCAGTTGCGCTGGGGACAGAACTTGCACCTCTCGGTTGATGTGCTCAGCACGGAAGGCGAGACGCAGCAGGGAAGCCTTCATGTCCCGCTATGCAGCACGCCCCTTCGCATGAGAAGCAACGTTCCGGAACAGGAGAACCGCGAGTCTCTCAAGCCCTGGCGCTTCGACCTCTATTCAAGCAACGACAAACCAGTAGAGGGCGACGTGCTTTGTATGCTCTCGCAGAACGGGCAGGAAGTGAAGAACTTCTTCGTTCCTGCGAACCGCGACATGATTCCAGAATTGCTTCGCACCCTGCCGTCCGGCCAGTATGACCTTGTGGCAAAGGCTGACGTCAAAGGCGATACGGCATCGTTCCGCGCGTCCTTCACCATCTTCTCCATTACCGACAAGCGACTTCAGGGCAAGCACGACCTGTGGCTTTACACGCCTTGCGACACCATCTCGCCTGAGCGTCCGGCCCGTTTCCAAGTGGGAACGACCTTGCCCGAAGCTTGGATTTACTGCATTATGAATGGCGAGAACGGCCTTGTACGCGACACCTTGCTGCATCTCTCCGATGCTGCGATGCTCCTTGAGGTGCCTTATGAGGAGCGATTCCGCCATCATCTGACGGTCACGCTCCTGCTCATGAAGGACGGCAAGGGACGGAGCGAGCACATTAACTTCAAGCTGGAACAGCCCGACACACAGCTTCGGATGCACTGGGACACCTTCCGCGACCACTTGCAACCCGGGCAGAAGGAGACCTGGAAGCTCACCTTGAGCCGTCCTGACGGCAAGCCCGCTTCGGCAAACGTCATGGTGGGTTTGTACGATGCCTCGCTCGATGCGCTGACTTCGTACAGCATGAACCTGAGAGTAAGCCGTTCCTGTACCCGCACTCCCTATCTTCGTCCGAATCATTTCGAAGGCTTCGCTTCATATCATTACCGCGAGCTGGGCTTGCCGCTGTTCTACCTGACATACGAGGACTACAGCTTCGGAAGGTGGAACGACGAGCTCTTCCAAAACGTTCGTACTACCCGAAGCGGCAAGTCCGGGCGGCTGAATAGCCTGGGCAAAGCGGATCGAGTGTTTGCTATGGCGGCTGTGCCGGCCCGCGAGTATTCGGGTGCTGTCCAAATGTACGATTTGATGGAGGTGGAGGGACTCTCGTTCGAGTCTGCCGACCAAGCCCTCCAGGGCAAGATAGCCGGGCTGGATGTTGTCCCAAACTCTAAAGCTATGGGCGCTTCAACCATGCGTTTGCGTGGCTATGGCACTTCGGAGGAAGCAGAGGAAGATGTTGAAGCGCTGGAGGATGCCTACGTCCGCGCCAATCTCTCCGAGCTTGCCTTCTTCTATCCGCAGCTTCGAACCGATAGCAAGGGCCAGACTTCCATCGACTTCACTTTGCCCGAAGGACTCACTTCCTGGCATCTTCATGGCTTGGCACACACCCAAGACATGATGACAACGACGTGGCAGGAAACCATCGTGGCAAAGAAAGAGCTGATGGCAGAGCTGACTTTGCCACGCTTCCTCCGTAACGGCGACGAAGTCTCGCTGACGGCTTCCGTCCGCAACGCCTCAGAGAAGCGGCAGAAGGGCGAAGCCATCCTCGATGTCTATTGTGCCGAGGACAAGTGGGGCGTCAAGCGGATGAAGGTGAAGTTCGACCTTGAGCCGGGCAAGGAGGCAGTCTATCAGATGCCCATCAAGGCAACGCTCGACCATCCTGTCCTCGCCGTCCAATGGATAGCAAAGGCAAAAGGCAGCAGCGACGGCGAAGTGCGCTACCTGCCCGTCCTCTCCGA
>CAMKTM010000187.1 GCA_946415695.1 uncultured Prevotellaceae bacterium
TCCTCCTGGGCAAAGGCAAGCACCTGCATACTGCCGTCGGGTTCCCTCTTGCCTGCAATAGCACGTATCGCTGTCGATGCCAGCTCTACTGCAATGATAATGTTCTTTTCTGCTCCCATATTATTAATGTTTTTAGTTGTTGGCTTTAGTGCATACCACTTGGCCGTCGTAAGCCAGGCTGATGGTGCGGTACTTGTTCCATCCCACACGGTCCAGCCCTTCGCGATAGAAGACTTGCAAGCGGTTCAGCTTTTCCTGAAAGTTGTCAATGCTGCCCAACTCAATGACATGTTGCCCGACACGCGGATACAACACTATCTCTTCGGGGCTGACAACGTGTATCTGCTCTATCTGCTCGCTCCAGAAGAGGTCGCCGCGAATGAACTTGGCAAACTCCAGGAGATGCTCAGAAGCGAACTTCTTTGTCACATTGCCTGTAACGACGCACAAATCAACATTGAAGCTGGCCGTCGGCATCGTCAATCCCGTGCTGGACAGATAGTAGTCTTCGCCCTTCTGGCTGATGATGTGCAACACGGGCTGCTGCGGCACGACCTTGATGCAAAGCATGCCAACCGCATTATAATAGCAGGAGGCACGTTCGATATGCGACTCTTCAAGCATCAGCCGCTCTATCTGTTCCAGGTTGATTTCGCTGATCTTCATCCCTTCGGGCGATATTTTGTTGCGCGTCAGAATGGAACGTATGTACTCGTCGGTAATGAAGCCGTCGGGGATGCTGTCGATGATCTCGACATTCACGCCTTCGCATATCCTGTCCTCTGCCTTGTTGCTGAATTTCCAGACGGCGAAGACGAGGTAGCCCACAACGGCCAACAGCAGGAATATCTTAAAAGCAGTCTTCATGATAGAGTTTGCAGTATTTCAGTTATCTGTGGAACATAGTTTTCAATATCGCCCGCCCCAAGGGTGACAAGGACATCGAAGCCGCCACGGCGCACCACATCGAGGATTTCCTCCTTGTGGCACATCTGTCGCCCGATGCCTGGCTTGAGGTTGTCGAAGATCAGGGCACTCGTCACGCCGGGGATGGGCGCTTCGCGTGCCGGATAGATGTCAACGATGCAAACATCATCAGCCAACGAGAGCGCATCGGCAAAGTCGCGGTAGAAGTCGCGAGTACGGGTAAAGAGGTGAGGCTGGAAGATAGCCTTAATGCGGCGGCCCTGATAAAGCTCTCGCAAGCTCTCAAGGCTTCGACGTATCTCTTCGGGATGGTGGGCATAGTCGCTCAAATAGACCATGCGGTCCGTCTTGACATGGAAGTCGAAACGGCGGTCCACACCGCTGAAGGAAGCCATGCCGCGACGAATCTCATCTGCTGTGGCTCCTGCAATCTGTGCCAATGCCATCGCAGCAATGCCGTTCTCTATATTGACGCTGACAGGCACACCAAGCTCAATGCCAGAGATGTTGCCGAAGGGCGAAACGAAATCGAAGGTGATGCGCCCGTTGCCAATGCATACATTCTCGGCATGGAAATCCCCTGCCTCGCGGCTATAAGTATAGACCGTGACGCCCTGCTGAACGTCTGCCCGCATCTTCAGCCCCGTATGCATGACGAGGTAGCCACCGGGCAGTATCAGGCTACTGTACTTGCTGAAGCTCTCCAAATAGGCTTCCTCTGTGCCATAGATATCGAGATGGTCGGCATCGGTTGCCGTGATGACACTGGCAAAAGGCGTAAGGTGATGGAAGGAACGGTCGAACTCGTCTGCTTCGATGACAACGAAGGGGCTCTTTCGGCTCAGGATGTAGTTCGTGCCATAGTTCTTCGTGATGCCGCCCAGAAAAGCATTGCAATCCACATGGCTTTGGTGAAGCATGTGAGCTGCCATGCTCGACGTGGTGGTCTTGCCATGCGTGCCAGCCACACAAAGTCCCTTGAGGCTGCGCGTCAAGGTGCCAAGCACTTGGGCACGCTTCTGTATCTCGAAACCTCCATTGCGGAAGAACGTCAGCTCACTATGCTCCGCAGGGATGGCAGGCGTGTAAACAACGAGCGTACTCTCCTTGATGCGGCATTCGGCAGGGATAAGCTCTACATTATCCTCATAGTGAACAAGGGCGCCCTCCTTGCGGAGCTGCTCTGTCAAGTCGCTCGGCGTTCTGTCATAACCGGCAACCAGAATGCCACGGCTTACGAAATAGCGTGCAATGGCGCTCATGCCTATGCCTCCTATACCAACAAAATATACGGCCTTTATGTCCATTCCTTTTTCCCTTTATATATTATTCTTTGACTGTTTGTGCAAGTTTGATGACCTCTTCGGCAATAATGCGAGCGGAGTCGCGCAAAGCCATTGCGGCAGCATTCTTGCCGAGCTCTTGGAGTTTGGCGGTATCGGCCACCGTCTCCAGGGCAAGCGGGATGAGCTCTTCGGGAGCAACGGCATCGCGAACCAGCAATGCGGCTTGGCGGTTGACGAGTGCCATCGCATTGTGCGTCTGATGATCTTCTGCCACATTGGGACTGGGAACCAAGATGCTTGGCTTGCCCAATAGGCAAAGCTCGCTGATGCTGCCCGCTCCAGCACGGCTGATGACGAGGTCGGCCAGATGATAGGCTTGATCCATTCGGCTGATGAAGTCCGTCACGACGAGGTTGCCCGGCTTGCCTTTCACATCGAGCGTCTGCTCAATCTCTTTCTTGTAATAGCTTCCAGTCTGCCAGATGAACTGTGCGGACGATGCGGCAATGCGGGAAAGGTTCCTGATGACGCTTTCGTTCAAGGTGCGTGCCCCCAGGCTGCCGCCGATGAGCAACACGGTTGGCTTTGAAGGGCTGAGGCCGAAGGCTGCGGCGCACTCCTGCCGCGTCAGGGACTCGTTGAGCAAACTCTGGCGTACAGGGTTGCCGGTGAGCAGGATGCGGTCTTTCGGGAAGAAGCGTTCCATGCCCTCATAGGCCACACATATCTTGCTTGCCTTCTTTGCCAACGTCTTGTTTGTCAGACCTGCGAAGCTGTTTTGCTCCTGGATGAGACAAGGAATGCCCAGCTCGTAGGCGGCATTGAGTGTTGCCGAGCTGGCATATCCGCCCACCCCGACTGCGACGTGTGGCTTGAAGTCGCGCAGTGTTTGCTTGACCATGCGCTTGCTGCGGAAGAAGTCCATCAGGATGCTGATGTTGCCTGGCTTCCACAAGGGGCGAAGCAGGCCGCGCACAGGCAGACCGATTATCTCGTATCCGGCAGCCGGCACACGTTGCATCTCCATTCTGCCCTCTGCTCCCACGAAAAGTATCTTCACGTCGGGCCGTAACTCACGCAATGCATTTGCTATGCTCACGGCAGGAAAGATGTGCCCTCCCGTGCCGCCACCACTTATTATGACTCTTAATTCATTCATATATACATTATATAATTATGCGTCAGCTGCTTCAAGCTGATTGTTTTCATATTCCGGTTTGCGTTTTGCCGTATGGCTCACGCTCAGTATCATGCCTATGTAGGTACAGGTGATGAAGAGACTTGTGCCGCCTCGGCTGACGAGCGGCAAGGGTTGTCCTGTCACGGGGAACGCTCCCACTGCCACTGCCATGTTCATCATGGCCTGCACGACAATCATCAATGCCAGTCCCATTACTAAATACGAAGGGAAGAGCGCCTTACATCTTTGTGCTATTCGCAAACAGCGGTACATCAATATCAGGTAAAGGCTCAGCACGACAAAAGCGCCAGGGAAGCCAAGTTCTTCGATGATGATGGCATAGATGAAGTCCGAGAAGGCCTGCGGGATGAAGTCGCGCTGACGACTATTGCCCGGTCCACGGCCTATGACGTTGCTCGAAGCAATCGCCACTTTGGCATAAGCCTTCTGCGGATTGTCCTGTGGCTTATACTTGCTGGGGTCGGCCGGACGTTCTTGCTTGTCGGTTATGCGGTGTACCCATGTGGGGACTCTGTGGAGCGGACCTTTCGACATCTGCCATTCGTTGAGCGTCTTCTCCGGAATGGAATAGGCCACGGCAAAGACGCTGCCGATGCCAAAGGCGCCCAGACAAAGCGCTCCCACCAGTATCTGCTTGCGTATCTGTGCATAGAAGCAGATGCCGAACATGACGATGGTGATGATGAAGGCGGTAGAGGCGTTCTCGGTGAAGATGAGAAGAATAGTCATGAAGGCGGCGAGCGCCACGATTTTGAAGCCCGTCATGCTGGCTCCCTTTTCGTCGCGCAGCGAGGAAAGGATGAAGCAACTGAAGCCCACGAGGCTCAGCTTGGCTATTTCGCTGGGCTGGAAGCGGATGAAGCCTATTGATATCCATCGTCCGGCGTCGTTTGTCTTCTGTCCGATGAGCAGGACGGCGATGAGCAGGAAGAGCGAGAGGAACATGCCGATGGTGCAGAACAGTTTGAAGTAGTTGCAGGGGATGAAATGCACCAGCCAGGCAATGAAGATGCCCATCAGCATGAAGGATGCGTGCTGCATGATGGGGTCCCAGTAAGCTCCGGAGGCAAAGGTCATGCGCGAACTGGCGCTATACACCTCAATCAGCGATATGGCACAAAGGATGAGGAACACAGCCCAAACGCCCAGGTCGCCATGTATCAGGGCCTTGTTCTTCAGATTATCTAATTTCATAGGGCTATTATTTATTGTGGCTAGTTTTACTAGTTTGACTAGTATGACTAGTTTTACTAGTTTTTACTAGTTTTTACTAGAGAAAACTATAGGTTCTTCACTTGTTCGCAGAATTGTTCGCCGCGGTCTTCCATGTTCTTGAAGAGGTCGAAGCTGGCGCAGCAGGGGCTGAGCAGGACGGTATAGCCGGGCTTTGCCATGCGGCTGCAGGCCTCTACGCAGTCCTTCATGTTGTTGGTGTCGGCCACAGGAATGCCCATTCCATCGAAGAAATCATGCAATTTTG
>CAMKTM010000188.1 GCA_946415695.1 uncultured Prevotellaceae bacterium
TCGTGACGCATGTGGCCGATGCCCGTACCTGCGTGCTGCACCCCGCCAGCCACACCCACCGGCAGCTCAGCGACGAGCAGCTGCGCGAAGCGGGCATCGCTCCCGACCTGGTACGCCTCAGCGTGGGCATAGAGAACGTGGATGACATCATCGCCGACCTGGAGCAGGCAATGGAGAAGATGTAAAGCCCCCTCTCTTTGTTTTTCTGCACGTCCCTTTCCTTTCCGTATCGTCACACGGTGCGTTCGTTGCTTGTACATGTACGTGCAATTGCTTATACATGTACAAGCAATTGCTTTTACATGTATAAGCAAACAACATGCTGTGCGGCATGGGGCAAATTCTCGTTATTCGTCTCCACAAAAACTATAGGAGTTTGGGTAAAGCCCTCCAGGCTAATCACGCCGAAAGACGGCTCCGACACAAACTCTAATGCCATATTCTGGTTAAACCCAAATCGGTCATTAGAACGACATGTTCAAAGACAGCATTCATAAATCTTCAATTTTTGTCCTCGCACATTTCCTTTTGGCATCTTTCCGCCTTATGTGCGGTCACAATTCCCGCATTGCTCCCTTACATAAGACGAAAACCTGCTCTAAAAGGAAATGCACGCTGACAAAAATTCTAATGACCGGTTTTGGTTAAAGTGTGTTAATTGTCTTTGCCATTTGAAGAAGATTTTGTATCTTTGTGCTGCTTAAAGTGCAAAAAGGTGATCAAGAGGCTTTACTATTTGCTTATTGTCATCGTGCTGGCCATGGTGTCGTGCCGAAGCCAGTACATGGTGAAGGGGTCGTCCAACGTGGATGACCTCGAGGGTCGTGTCCTGACCTTGAAGGTCTATGTTGACGGCGAGATGCGAAGCATCGACTCAACGCGCGTCGTGCACGGGCGCTTCAACTTTGGCGGCGGCATGGACTCCACGATGCTTGCCAATGTGTTCCTCGGCAACCTGAGCCTGATGCCCATCGTGCTGGAGGAAGGCGAAGTGAAGCTCAACATCGGCGAGACGCAGCAGACAGCGACAGGCACGCCGCTCAACGACACGCTTTCGGGCTTCATACAGCGCAAGACGCAGCTCGACGCCCGAATGGCAGAACTGCCACATTTGCAGTCGCAGATGATTATGGACGGCACTGACTACGACGAAATCATGTACGAGCTTGGCAAGCAGTCGAAAGAAATAGAGGACGAGAACGACAGGCTCATTACACGCTTCATACGCGCTAATTATAATCATGTATTAGGGCCGGGCATCTTCATGATTCTGACCAGCAACCTGCCCTACCCCATCCTTAATCCACTAATAGAAGAAATCATCACAAACGCTCCACCTTACTTCCTCGGCCACCCCTACGTCAAAAAATATATCGAGGAGGCAAAAAGAGCAAGAGAGAACGAGGAATAGACACAGAAACCCCAAAGCTCGACACAGCAGTTTTTTCCTCATTTCCAGTCCCCAACCATGACATATAAGTTATACCAACTGTTCATTGCCCTTCCCCTGCTACTGATGGCGACAGTGCTCACCGCCGCCGCCACCATTGTCGGCTGCGCATTAGGAGGGGCAAAGACATGGGGGTACTACCCGGCAATGCTTTGGAGCCGGCTGATGTGTTGGGGCATGTTGCTGCCTGTCGAAGTGGAAGGACGTGAGCTGCTCGACGAAAAGCAGTCATACGTCTTCGTTGCCAACCACCAAGGTCCTTACGACATCTTCCTCGTCTATGGTTTCCTGGGCCGCAACTTCAAATGGATGATGAAGAAGTCGCTCCGGGACATACCCCTCATCGGCAAAGCGTGCGAGAGCGCCGGACATATCATGGTGGACAAGACAGGGCCGAAAGCCATACAAAAGACCTGCGAGCAAGGGCGCAAAGTGCTGGAGCACGGCATCTCGCTCTTCGTCTTTCCCGAAGGGGCACGCACCTTCACGGGGCACATGGCGAAGTTCCGAAGAGGAGCGTTCCTCATCGCCGACGAACTGCAGCTGCCCGTCGTGCCCGTTACCATCGACGGCAGTTTCGATGTCCTTCCGCGGCAGAAAGGCTTCAACTTCCTCACGCGGCACAAGCTGCGGCTCATCATCCACTCGCCCATCCCACACGACGGACAAGACCCCGAAGCCATTCAGCACACCTTAGAGCAGAGCTACGACATCATCATGCACGACCTGCCAAAGCATTATCAAGGCTACGTGGCCAATCCCGACCAGTAGACTGTAGAAGAAGACAGAAGAAAATAAAGAAGATAAAGGGAGACAGAGCACGGATGAAGTCGTGTGTAATTGACTTTTTACTCGTGTGTAGTTGGCCAACTACTAATGGAAAGTTTTCCGACGGCTTGTGGACGGTCGTGCAGTTTCCCTGATGAAACCACCAAAATCCGAATAAAAAGAACGACGGAAAGGCCGATACCCATTGGGGGCGTCGGCTTACGTGCGCTCCTCCTGCAAATTCGGGCCTGCTACTGCAATTTGTTTCTCTAACGCTTTGACAATTCGGAGGAAATTAGTACCTTTGCGCGCGAAAACAACTTAAATAAAGATTTGAATCACATACACAACCATTAAAAACATAAAAAACAACACAAATGAACAGACAGTATTTTGCTAATTTGGCCCTGATGCTCGGTGCTGCCATCGTGGCGACGTCGTGCGGCCCAGAGATGCCGAAGGAAGTTCCATCATCGTTCGAAACCATGACGGTGGAGAAGTCGGACATCATGCTCCCCTACAAGTTCAGCGCCAGGATGGTTGGCCAGAACGACGTGACGATCACCCCGCAGGTCAGCGGCCAACTGATGAAGATCTGCGTGGCAGAAGGCCAGCTGGTCAAGAAGGGGCAGACACTCTTCGTCATCGACTCGCGCAACGCCCAGCTCGAACTGGAGGCTGCACAGGCCAACCTGCAGGCGGCACAGGCTCAGGAGAACTCTGCCAAGCTGGAGTACGAGTCGAACAAGAATCTTTTCGACAAGAACATCGTGAGCAGCTACATGCTCACGGCAAGCGAGAACTCCTACAAGCAGGCCAAGGCTGCCGTGTCGCAGGCACAGGCTGCCGTGAACCGCGCCAAAGTGGACCTTGGCTTCTGCACCATCACGGCTCCCGTGTCGGGCATCACCGGCGAGATACCCGTCCGCACGGGCGACCAAGTGTCGCCTCTCACCCCACTGACCATCGTGAGCGGCAACACTACAATGTATGCCGAATTCTCCGTGACGGAAGCCATCATCGAGACAATGGTGCAGGAAGGAGTAAAGGCCAATGAGGTGAACAAATACATCACCGACCTGCCCGAAGCCACCTTTGTGATGAAGAACGGCACGGAATATCCCCACAAGGGGCGCGTGGTGAGCCTGACAGGTGTGGTGGATGCCTCCACAGGCTCGCTCACAAGCAAGGTGTCCTTCCCCAACCCCGAAGGGCATCTCTACTCCGGCATACAGGGCACCATCGTCATGCCCTTTGAAGAGAAAGACGTAATCGTCATCCCCCAGTACGCCGTGGTGCGCCTGCAGGACAAGTCGCTCGTCTACAAGGTCCTGCCCGACAGCACAGCCACAGCAGTTGACGTGACGACGGAGGACACCGGCAACGGCAAGGACTTCATCGTGAAGAGCGGACTTGGCGCAGGCGACAAAATTGTCACTACCGGTGCCAACAACGTGACGGAGGGACAGAAAGTGCTGTTCTGACACTATCGCAACATCGTAATAACGTAATAACGTAATCACGTAATCACGAAGATAACATGAAGAACAATATATTTATCGACAAATACGTGATGGCGTGTGCCATCTCGATAGTAATAGCGCTGGTGGGCTACATCTCGATGAGCACACTGCCAGTGGAGCAATACCCCGACATCGCACCGCCAACGGTGCAGATAGCCACCAGCTACAGCGGTGCCGACGAGAACACGGTGATGAAGTCCGTCATCCAGCCTTTAGAGGAAGCCATCAACGGTGTGACCGACATGACGTACATGACCTCGAAAGCCTCGTCCAACGGTGAAGTCGAAATCAACGTCTACTTCAAGCAAGGCACCGACCCCGACATGGCTGCAGTGAACGTGCAGAACCGTGTGACGCGTTCGCAAGCCCTGCTGCCAGCCGACGTGAACAAGGTGGGCGTGAAGGTGGAGAAACGTCAGAACAACATTCTGCAAATCTTCGCCGTGAGAAGTGCCGACGGCAAGTACGACGAGGACTTCGTCTCGAACTATGTGGACATCAATATCAAACCGCGCCTGATGCGTATCTCCGGCGTGGGCAACGTGCTGAGCCTCGGCAACACCTATGCCCTGCGCATCTGGCTCAAGCCCGACGTGATGGCTCAGTATGGCCTGACGCCGAACGATGTCTTCGCTGCCATCGGCAGTCAGAGCTTCGTCTCGGCCGTAGGTTCTCTGGGCGAGCAGTCGGAGAACTCCTATCAGTACTCCATGCAGTACAAGGGAACGCTGAAGACCATCGAAGAGTTCAACAACATCGTGCTGCGCACAAGTGGCGGCGGCATGCTGCAACTGAGCGACGTGGCTGATGTGCAGATTGGTGCCATGAGCTACAACTTCACGTCGAACATCATGGACAAGCCCGGTGCCCTCTTCATGGTGTTTGCCGCACCGGGCGCCAACGCCACAGAGGTGAACGCCGGCATCAGCAAGATGTTTGAGGAAGCCAAGCAGACGATGCCTGCAGGACTGGAGTTCGTGACGCTGATGACCAGCGACGACTTCCTCTTCGCTGCCTTCCACAATGTGATTGAAACACTCGTCATTGCCATCATCCTTGTGATTCTCGTGGTGTACTTCTTCTTGCAGAACTTCAAGGCCACCATCATACCTTCCATCTCAATCATCGTGTC
>CAMKTM010000189.1 GCA_946415695.1 uncultured Prevotellaceae bacterium
ATAACCTTATAACCTTATAACCTTATAACCTCATAACCTTATAACCTTATAACCTTATAACCTCATAACCTTATAACCTCATAACCAGACAAAAAAAATGAAGAGTAGAAAAGTTATAATTAACGATTCTACTCTTCTGCCGAAACTTTCTTTTTACCTTAAAGCCCTTTCTTGTTTCGGCTTATTTCTTTTTATGTCCTTCTGGGTGCCCTTGCTTGCCACCGAAATTCTCAAGCATTTTTCTGTGGAAACGATCTTCGGCTTGCATGGCTGCATATACCTTACGCGGTGACACTGCTCCGCACATCTTCTTGTAATAATTGACTTCCAGTTGAGCCATCTCTACGCCTAAATCCTTTATCTTTTGAATAGTGATGGCGAAATCTTTGTCTTCGGCATTTGCACAGGGTGCGTCCTTCTTGAGCTGATAGATGCTGCGTTGCAAATGTCTTTGCTTGCCCTTCATCTCAAAATAGATTGGGAAGAAGGCCTGCGCTTCAGCTTGTGTGAAGCCAACCTCCCCTGTGATGTAGCTTTCGAGCTTTGCCTTGAACTCTTCAGGGCTGAACTTGCCTCGCTGGTGGGTCTGCGAAAAGACAAGTGACATTGAACAACCCACAAAGAGGAAAAGTGTAAGTATTGTCTTTTTCATGTTATTCAGCCTCTGTTAAATATGATGCGATACTCATGTTGTCAATCATTGAGTAGTCTAATGCATCTTCGATATATTGAATGTTCTCCGTCTCTGCTAATTGTCTGTTGTGTTTGCTTTCCAAAAAGACACCTCCTGTTGCCACGCATCCTACAAGAATGGCTGCAGCCGCCCATCGCCATACCAGATTCCTATGCTTTCGCTCTGCAATGCGGCTCATCACCTTGTCTGGAAGTTTGTCGAAGTAACCTTCTGGAACAGCAAAGTGCCTTTCGACGCCAAAGCGCTCTATAAGCCTTGCTTCCATCTGTTCCGTGCTTGCATATCCTTGAGTGTACATGCTTTTTGCGGAGGCCTGTTGTTTTTTGTTTGTCCTGTTCATTTACTTATTTGATATATAATAATGTAAAAGGTTTAATCGTTATCAACAAAAAAGGCATATATTTTTTTAACCGCAAGATGATAGGACGTTTTCAGGGCGCCAATGCTGGTGCCGAGCAATTCGCTCATGTCTTCGTATTTCATCTCGTCGAAGTATTTGAGGTTGAAGACAAGTTTCTGCTTGTCGGGCAAAGTGCCGATGGCCTTTTGGAACTGTTTCTGCAGCTCGTCGCCGTCGAAGTAGCTGTCGCTGGCAATCTCGTTGAGCGCTTGGCTTGCGACATCAGATTGGTCATAGCTAAGCACTTGCTTTTTTTTCGTGAGGAAGTTGAGGGATTCGTTGATGGCAATGCGGAAGAGCCAGGTCTGCAGACGAGACTCCCCACGGAAACTGTCAATGGCATTCCATGCCTTGATGAAAGTGTTCTGCAGAACATCGTCTGCATCATCATGCACAAGCACCATACGACGTATCTGCCAATAGAGTGGTTCCTGATATTCGCGTACAATGCGCGAAAAGGCCGCCTCTTTGGTAGATGAGTCGCTTAATTGCGTAATAAGTGCTTTCTCGTCTATCATTACAATAAGTTAGACAAGAATATTATAATAAGGTTTAATAAAAGGGGGAAGATTATTGAACAGAAATCTTGCGGACAATCTTTCCTACCTTGATGAGGTAGCATCCCTTAGCAAGGTTCAGAGAGAATGTCTTGTCGTTACTGTCAATCCGAACAGTAGCGACCTTTGCTCCGGTCAGGTTGAAGACTTCCATCACTTCGCCATTTGCTCCTGCCACGCGAACATTTCCTCCAACCACGGTGATGGAAACGCCAGAAACACTCATCTCAATGCCGTCGTGTTCTGTCTCTGCCAGCATGGAAATGGGCGCAAATGCCATCGCCAAAGTGAGTACTATGATGAAAAACTTCTTCATTCTTTATAGATTTCGTTGCAAAGATAAGGCTTTTTCCCTATCCGTGCAAGTTTTTTTGCCAAAAAGATGCCTTTTTCTTCAAAAATAGTGCCAAAACATGCCAAAGAACATAATGCTGGAGGCAATAATATGTTTTCTAACGATAACGCACTTGAATGATGGTGGTCATTATGCTATCTTGCGATTTCGATGACTTCAAGGTCGCTGAATGCACCGTTATCGACTGTGAAACGGACCAGAGTGCGCACTTGATGCCAGCCTTGCAGACCGGCAGCACCCGGATTGATGTGCAGCAGACCAAGTTTCTTGTCGTAAAGGACCTTGAGGATGTGGCTGTGACCAGAAATGAAAAGCTTGGGCGGATGCGCAAAAAGAAGTTCTCGGATGCGAGGGTCGTAACGGCCTGGATAGCCGCCAATGTGTGTCATCAGGATGTCTGCGCCTTCGCATGTCCATCGAAGTCTCTCAGTGAAGAGTCGTCTCACGTCGCCCCCGTCGCAGTTGCCATAAACAGCTCTCAGTGGGCGGAACTCTTGCAATCGCATGGCCACTTCCAGCGAACCAATGTCGCCGGCATGCCATATCTCGTCGCAAGACTCAAAGTATTGCAGGTAGCGGTCGTCCCAAAAGGCGTGGGTGTCGCTAAGCAGACCGATGCGTTTCATTGTTTTTAATTTTCCTTGTCATATAGGCGAGCAATGAGGCGGCGGCAATGAAACTGAGTGCATCGCTTATCGGCATTGAAAGCCAAACGCCGTCCAACCCCCACCATCCGGGTAATACAGCAAGCAGGGGGATGAGGAAAAGCATCTGGCGTGTGACGCTCAGGAAGATGCTCTTGCCTGCATGGCCAATGCTCTGGAAAAAGTTGCCGATTACCATCTGTGCTCCAACTAAAGGGAAAGCTGCCACCACGAAATGGAATGCTTTGACGGCTTTCTCGGTCAACTCAGGACCTGCTCCGAAGATGTGAATCACGGGAGCAGGAATCAGTTCGCCTGTCAGAAATGCTACGAAAGTGATGCAGGTGGCTCCGATGATACCATACCTCAGCACTCTGAAGACACGGTCGTTCTGTCTCGCTCCCCAGTTGTAGCCTATGATGGGTTGCATTCCCTGAACAAGTCCCATAACGATAGTGACGAACAGGAACACCACTCTGTTGACGATGCCGTATGCCCCGATAGCCATGTCACCGCCATATTGAAGCAGACGGTTGTTGCAGAGAAGCACGACCAGGCAAGCGCAGCTGTTCATCAGGAAAGGACTGAGACCTATGGCCAGACACTGCCGCACAATGTCGGGCCTCAGCCAATAGATGCCTCTGCGAAGGTGAAGCAACTCTGTCGGACGGCTGAAAAGCTTCAGTTGTATGCTGAAGGCAACTGCTTGTGCAATGATTGTTGCCCAGGCAATGCCCTGAATACCCCATTTGAACACGAAGATAAACAGGGGGTCGAGGATGCAATTGACGATAATGGCAAGGAATGTGCACCCCATGGCCGTTCTTGGATGGCCTGCACTCCTGAGAATCGCGTTCAGCCCAAAATAGAGATGTGTCACCATGTTGCCAAGCAAAATGATGACCATGTATTCGCGAGCATAGGGTAGGGTGACGTCGCTTGCTCCGAAAAGGTAAAGAATGTTGTCGAGCAAAGGCAGGCACACGGCGGTGAATACCAAACCAAGTATGATATTGAGGCTTAGCGTGTTGCCCAATATGTGCTGAGCCTCCTCGTACTTCTCTTGACCCAATCGTACGCTTATCACCGTACTGGCACCAACACCAATCATCGCACCGAAAGCAGCCGAAAGGTTCATAAAGGGACTGGCCACAGCCATTCCGCTTATTGCCTCGTCGCCCAAACCCTGCCCCACAAAGATGCTGTCAACTATGTTATATATAGAAGAAGCCACCATTGCGATGATGGCAGGCAGCGAGTATTGCCAAAGAAGACGACCGATGGGTTTTGTACCCAGTTCTGTAGGGATGTGTTGAGTCATTGCGCTGCAAAGATACAAAGAAGCAGGCGAAATTGCACTTATTTAACACATATTAACAGCGTAAGTTAGTTTTATTACTATATATTTGTATATCTTTGCGCACAAATTATCAAAGTCTACACTCTATTGATTTATATTAACCATTTTATTAACTAAAAGTTTAACATGAAAAGAACAAGACTTTTCAGCGTAGCCCTGCTCGCAGCAGCATGGCTCGCAGGCGGCTCCGCCCAAGCATGGGACGAGCCTGCAAAAGATGCAGACGGTGTCTATCAGATTGGTACAGGCTCCGAATTAGAGTGGTTTGCCGAGTACGTCAACGGTGTAACCGACGACATGGCAACAAACACGCCAGAAGAATCAAGTGCCCGTCTCTCTGCTCAGGCAGTTCTGACTGCTGACATTGACATGACTGGCATTGACCATGCTCCTATTGGACGATACACCAAGGAGGATGGAAGTGTTCGTGACACTTACAAGTTTGCTGGTAAGTTCGATGGCCAGTTCCACACTATCAGCAATCTGGTGATTGACCGACCTGATGATGAGGCACTCGGTCTCTTCGGCTTTTGCCGTGGCAATGCCAAAATCAAGAACATCATCATGGATTCCACATGCTCCATTAAAGGTAAGAACCGCATCGGCTCTATCGTCGGCCTTATCCAGACCAATACTGGCGCAAGCGATGGACTTGAGATTCTCAACTGTGTCAGCTATGCAACACTTATCACAACCTCGGGTGCAGCAGGCATGATTGGCGCAGGTTGCGAACAGTATCCCTACTTCGACATGGAGAACTGCGTGAATGCCGGTCGTATTGATGCAGTCAACAGAGGTTCTGCTTTCTGCGGTTGGAACAAGTCCGCAGGTGGTAAT
>CAMKTM010000190.1 GCA_946415695.1 uncultured Prevotellaceae bacterium
CCTCCCTTAAAGGGAGGGAGTTAGCTTTCCCTTCGGTCGCTGACCTTTGGTTCTCTCCCTTTGAGGGGGAGTTAGAGAGGGCCTTTGCACTGAAAGGTCTTTGCCAAGAGAAGAACCGACGCACCATCTTGACTGCAGTCCGTTTGCTTCGGGAGCAGGGAATTGAGATTAGCGACAAGGCTGTGAAGAGAGGTTTTGCTGAAGTCTGTACTATGACTGGCCTTATGGGGCGTTGGCAGACAATCAGTACAAAGCCTCTCACCATTTGCGACACCGGCCACAACGTCGGCGGCATGCAGTACATCACGAAACAATTGCAGCAGACGCCCCACAAGCGGTTGCATATTGTGATTGGCATGGTGAGCGACAAGGATGTCAGCACCGTGCTCTCCATGCTGCCCAAAGACGCTGTTTATTATTTCACCCAAGCCTCCGTGCAGCGGGCCATGCCTGCTGAAGAGCTGGCGAAGAAAGCTCTGGCAATTGGACAATTTCACAATTTCACAATTCACAAGGACGTGGGGAGTGCCTACCAAGCTGCCAAAGCCAACGCTTCGGAGGACGACCTGATATTCATTGGCGGGAGCACTTTCGTGGTAGCCGACTTGCTGAAAAGCTTACAGTAGCGTCAACAAGGAACCGAGCATGTAGCGCAGGGAGTAGCATCGCAAAGGCAGCGGAAGGAAACCTTCCTGGCGAAGAGCTTTCGTGCGGCGGCGAAGCTCTTTGAAGCTGTAAGTCAGCGTCCACGACAGCTGAATATAATCCACAGTAAGTTGCCTAATCCTTCGTTTAAGTAAAGGATTCTCAAGAGAACGTAATTCTTTGAGAATAAAATGAATGTCGTCGAGACGTTTTTGTATCTTCTCGGAAGAGTTCGAGTGTGTGATAGAACCTTCATGCTGACGATAGAAGTATGCTTTGACGTTCAGTTCAAGCAGAGAGTTCGCCTTGAGGAAGAGTTGGGGCGTGAAGAGTTCGTCCTCGTGAATCAAGCCCGGACAGAAACGTAAGTCGCCAAGAATGTCCCGTTTGAAGGCATATCCACAGGCAGCAGCCCGAAGGTTGTGGCGAAGGAGAAACGAACCGCCGGCCTCCCCGTTCATAGGGGGGCTTTTTTTTATGTTTTTCTTTGAGGTTGCGGAGGGGTGATGCTGTGTCATCTTAAACATCACGACATCTGCCGCGTCTTTCCTCAACTGCTCTATCACAGTTTCGTAGGCAGAAGGAATGATACAATCGTCGGCATCAACGAACTGTATGAACCGCCCCGAAGCCTGGCTTATACCAGTATTGCGGGCCACAGACAGTCCGGCTTGCTCCTGACGGACCAGCTTCGTTCCTCTTGGGGAACTTAGAGGGATGCTGCTCCCATCGTCCACAACGATGATTTCCGCTTCCTCCTTCGCAAGATGAAGCGCCTCTATACTTTCCAAACAGGCTTGCAACAGAGCCTCTGGCTCGTTGTGATAAGGGATGATGAAAGATATGAGTGGCGAAGCCATATTGAAGCGTGATAATTGGATATTCATTGGCAAAGGTACGAATAAGCGAGCAGAAAGCCAAATTTATTTGGGCTTTTTCGAGCGAAAGTACCTTCGACGCAGTCAAAGTTACGAATAAGCGAGCAGAAAGCCAAATTTATTTGAGCTTTTTCGAGCGAAAGTACCTTCGACGCAGTCAAAGTTACGAATAAGCGAGCAGAAAGCCAAATTTATTTGGGCTTTTTTTCCTGCCTGAACTCACTTTGCCCTGTTTGAAAGATCGGCAGGGTATGTCTTTTGCTGGGTCGTGATGCAGCAATTGCTGGGTCGTGATGCAGCAAAGAACATGCTACGGGATGTCGGGCACAGCATGCTGAAATTCCTGCCGGAAGTTCATTTCTTCACGCCACACGCTTCACTTTTCACATTTTTTTCGTACCTTTGCAAACGAAACCGTAAACCGAACGAAACCACTACATGACAGTTTGTATTGCTGAGAAGCCCTCTGTGGCCCGTGAAATAGCGAATGTGCTTGGCGCCAAGAACCAGAAGGACGGCTACCTGGAGGGCAACGGGTATCAGGTGACATGGACTTTCGGCCACCTTTGCGAACTGAAGGAACCGCACGAATATACGCCGATGTGGAGAACCTGGAGTCTCAGTTCTCTGCCCATGATTCCGCCTCGCTTCGGCATCAAGCTCAAGCAGGACAGAGGCGTGGAGAAGCAGTTCCATATTATCGAGGGACTTTTCCAGAAGGCTGACGAAATCATCAACTGCGGTGATGCCGGCCAGGAGGGTGAACTCATACAGCGCTGGGTGATGCAGAAGGCAGCAGTGACGTGTCCCGTCAAGCGGCTTTGGGTAAACAGTTTGACGGAGGAAGCCATCAAGGAGGGCTTTCAGACGCTCAAAGACCAAAGTGCCTATCAGGGACTCTACGAAGCAGGACTGATGCGAGCCATCGGCGACTGGCTGCTTGGCATGAACGCCACTCGGCTCTATACGCTGAAATATGCTGCCGGCAAAAAACAGGTGCTCAGCGTGGGACGTGTGCAGACCCCTACCCTCGCCCTGGTGGTCGCTCGCCAAAGGGAAATCGACAACTTCGTGCCCCGGCAGTCGTGGGTGCTCTCCACCCTCTGTCGCGACACGATATTCAATGCCATTGAACGCGTCGAAGAGGCTGAGGCCGAGGATGCCGCCGCTGTGGCCGCTGCTGCAGAAAAAGGCAAGAAGCAGAAGCCGAAGGGCATTATCTATAAACCGTTGGAATGCGCTACGGAAGCCGAAGGCAACGCTCTCCTCGACAGCATCAAGGACAATCCCTTCACCGTCCTGTCCGTCGAGAAGAAGAAGGGCACAGAGTCTCCTCCCAGACTCTACGACTTGACCGGACTGCAGGTGGATTGCAACAAGAAGCTTGGGCTTTCGGCAGAACAGACACTCTCCATCATACAGAGTCTCTACGAGAAGAAAATCACGACCTACCCGCGAGTAGATACCACGTTTCTGCCGGATGATGTCTATGCGAAGTGCCCTCAAACGATGAACGGCCTTTACCAGACCAAGTTCGCAGGCGTGGCTCCCTATGCCGACCTTATACGCCCGCTTGGAGGTGGCAAACCGTTGCGCAAGTCGAAGAATGTGTTCGACAACTCTAAAGTGACCGACCACCACGCCATCATCCCGACGGGAATCATTCCGCAGAACCTGACGGAGCTGGAGCAGAAGGTGTTCGACCTCGTGGCCCGCGCCTTTATCGCCGCTTTCTACGACGACTGCAAGTTCGAGACCACAACAGTCTTCGGACAGGTACTCGCTACCTCTCCATCTAACGACGGCGGCGCTTCACAGAATGCTTCGGAGCGTGCCGTCATCTTCCGCACCACGGGCAAAGTGATCATAGAAGAAGGCTGGAGAGTGGTTTTCAAGAAGAGAACCGAATCGGAAGACACGGATAACGAGCAAGGGTTGCTCCCCACCTTCGAGAAGGGTGAGAGCGGACCGCACACACCGTCGCTTTCCGAGAAGTGGACGACTCCGCCCAAGCCATACACCGACGCCACTTTGCTCCGCGCGATGGAAACGGCAGGAAAGACCGTCGAGGACGAAGAACTCCGCGACGCCCTCAAGGAAAACGGCATCGGACGTCCGAGTACGCGTGCCGCCATCATCGAGACACTCATCCGCCGCCAATACATTAGTCGCAAGCGCTCTTCCCTGCATCCCACACCGACCGGCTTCGAACTGATCGACCTCATTCACCAGGAGTTGCTGAAGAGCGCTGAGCTGACTGGGCGATGGGAGAAAAAGTTGCGACAGATCGAACGCCACGAATACGAAGCCCGCACCTTCCTCGACGAACTGAAGCAGATGGTTACGGACATCGTGCTGGCCGTCCTAAGAGACAACAAAACGGCAAACATACAATAAAAGACGTCTTTATACGTTATTTATATAAATATAATATGAAGACTCTTCTGCGATATATCCTATTGGCCCTTCTTGCCGTGGCATGTACCCCTGAGACGCATGTCAAGAAGGGCGACCAGTTCTATGCCATCGGCGAATACTACGACGCAGCCGCCGAGTACAAGAAAGCTTATGCCCGCACGCAACCTAAGGACAAGGAAAAACGCGGACAAAGAGCATGGAAGATGTCGCAATGCTACCGCCGCATCAACTACACGGCAAAAGCCATCGGCGGCTATCAGAATGCCATTCGCTATGATTATCCCGACTCCATGGCGCTCTTCTACTTGGGACAGCTCATGCAGAAGAACGGCGACTACAAAAGTGCCATTAAGAACTATAATGCTTTTCTTGAGAAAGTGCCTAACGACACATTGGCTCTCAATGGATTAAAAGGGTGCCAGGTCGCTCCTAAATGGAAGAACGAGTTTTCGCTCTACAGCATCAAGAAAGAACCGATACTGACGAGCCGGAGAAGCGACTTCTGCCCTGCTCTGCTGGGCGACGAAAACGACATTCTTTACTTCAGCAGCACGCGAAACGATGCCAAAGGCCACGAGATAAGCGGCATAACAGGCACCAAGAGTGCCGACATCTTCTTCTCGAAAAAAGACGACAAAGGCAAGTGGGAATCTCCCGAACCGGCAGAAGGTGAGCTTAACAGCGAATACGAAGAAGGTGCCTGCGCTTTTTCGCCCGACGGAAAGACGATGTACCTGACGGTGTGCACCTTCGACCCCGACTATCCACGCTATGCGCAAATCTATACAAGTGCAC
>CAMKTM010000191.1 GCA_946415695.1 uncultured Prevotellaceae bacterium
TTATTGCCATAAAGGTTAAGCATTATTGCCATAAAGGTTAAGCATTATTGCCATAAAGGTTAAGCATTATTGCCATAGAGGTTAAGCATTATTGTCATAAAGGTTAAGCATTATGCTCAGCAGGCTGTATCAACATGACGGAACCTCCGAAACTTAAAACAATTTCCCGGACACCAATAATTTGATTAACTTGCATTTAATCGCCTTATTAAGATAACGCAAGCTCGACAAAATCTCTTGCCCCGCGCTCCTTGTTCCTTGCCCCTCTTGGATGTTTGCTTGTACATGTAAAAGCAATTGCTTCTACATGTACAAGCAATTGCTTTTACATGTACAAGCAAACACCTTGCCGTGTGATGAAAGCATAAAAAGACTGATTATAACAATTCGTCGCTCCGCCTGCGCCTGAGCGAAGCGAAGAACTCACGTTAAGATACTGTGGCAGGGGTAGCAAGGCCAGCGTCAAAACTAATGTCCTATATCTTCTTCCATTTACATGGCACGGGAAAGTTGAGTTAAAATATCTTAAATCACATGATTGAAGAGACATATTGAACAATTCTGTATGCCTTTTTGGTTAAGGTGTGCCTCGCTGTTTCAACTTTTTTTCGTACCTTTGCCGCGCAATTTATAAAGGGTAATTATCAAGACTATATTTTTATGTGTTTCAAATCGAAATTTATCATGTTACCAGCGCTGGCAGCGTTGGTTCTTCTCGGCTCCTGCAGCGGCAAGAAGTCGCAGCAGCAGATGCCTTCTGCCAACTTTGAGACGATGAAGGTCGCCACCAAGGACGTGACGATGTTTACCAAGTACAGTGCCACCATCCGCGGACGTCAGGACATAGACATCATGCCGCAAGTGGGCGGTACGTTGCAGAGACTGTGCGTCACGGAGGGCGAAAAGGTGGCGAAGGGCCAGACACTCTTCATCATCGACCAGGTTCCCTATCAGGCTGCTCTGAACACAGCCGAGGCGCAGCAGAAAGCAGCGGGTGCCGCACTTGCCACAGCTCAGCTTGCCTACGACAGCAAGAAGAAGCTCTTCGACCAGGAGGTCATCAGCGACGTCGAGTTGCAGACGGCCTATAATGCGCTGCTCAGTGCGAAGGCACAGGTGGCTCAGGCCGATGCACAGGTGGTGAACGCCCGCAACAACTTGAGCTATACGGTGGTGAAGAGCCCGTCGAACGGTGTCGTGGGGACACTCCCATACAGGGTGGGCGCTCTGGTAGGCCCCAGCATGCCCCATCCTCTGACCACGGTGAGCGACAACAGCCAGATGTATGTCTATTTCTCCATCAACGAGGTGCAGCTGCTGAATATGACTCGCGAGAGCGGCAGTGCAGAGGCTGCCATCAAGGCCATGCCCGAAATAAACTTACTGCTGGTTGACGGCAGCGAATACGCACATAAGGGCAAGGTGGAGAGCGTCAGCGGCGTCGTTGACCGCAGCACGGGTACCGTTCAGGTGCGTGCCGTCTTCGACAATCCCGAGAACCTTCTGCATAGCGGCAGCACGGGGCATGTCGTCATCCCCACCGTCTATAGGGACAGAATTGTCATCCCCGTCACTGCTACGGTGCAGATGCAGGACAAATTCAAAGTCTATCTGGTTGACAAGGACAATATCGCTCACGAGAAACTCGTAGTCACCGAAGCACTTTCCAGCGGCAAAGAGTATGTCATAAAGGAAGGTCTGGACGTGGGCGACGTGATAGTCAGCGAAGGAGCCGGCATGCTCAGAGACGGACAGAACATAAAGCCAAACAAGGAGAATTAAGAATTAAAGAAGAAGAATTAAGAATTGAACAAGAAGCAAATGAAGAAATCTTCACTCTTAATTCTTAACTCTTAATTAAGACAAAGCAATGAAAGGTAACATATTTATCAAGCGACCAGTCATGGCTATCTCGATAGCCATAATGATCCTTTTGGTGGGCGTTATATCGTTCTCCTCTCTTCCTTTGGAGCAGTACCCCGACATTGCTCCTCCCACAGTAAGTGTCTATACCACCTATACGGGAGCGAGCGCCGATGCGGTGATGAATGCTGTCATCCAGCCCTTGGAGGAGGCCATAAATGGTGTGGAGAACATGCTCTACATGAGCAGTACTGCCACGAATTCGGGCTCAGCCACCATCAACGTCATCTTCAAGCAAGGCACCGACCCCGACATGGCAGCCGTCAACGTGCAGAACCGCGTCTCGAGGGCGCAGGGCTTGCTGCCCTCCGACGTGACAAGGGTCGGCGTGCAGACCATGAAGCGCCAGACATCCTTCCTGCAGATCGACGCCCTTTGCAGCGAAGACGGCAAGTACGACGAGGACTTTATCTCCAACTACCTCGACATAAACGTCATCCCTCAGATAAAGCGCGTGGAAGGCGTGGGCGACGTGATGCTGCTCGGCGGCACCTACTCCCTGCGTATATGGATGAAGCCGGAACAGATGGCTCAATACGACGTCGTTCCGGGCGACATCACCAACGCCTTGGCAGAGCAGAACCTGGAGTCGCCTGCCGGACAGCTCGGCGAGAAACCCGTGAACGGCACACATGGCGAAGGCATCGACAACTACTACCAATACACATTGAAGTACAAAGGCCGTCTGAAGGAAATTTCAGAATTTGAGGACATCGTGATTCGCGCCAATGCCGACGGAACATTGTTGCGGCTGAAGGACATTGCCGACGTGGAGCTTGGTGCAGTGAGCTATGCCTTCCACGGCGAAGCAAACGGACATCCGGGCGTGACGTTCCTGTGCTTCCAGTTGGCAGGAGCCAATGCCAAGGCAACCAACGACCGCGTTAGCGCCAAGCTGGAAGAATTGAGCAAGGACTTGCCCAAAGGGATGAAGTTCGTCAAGATGATGTCAAGCAACGACTTCCTTCTGGCTTCCATTGCCAACGTGGAAGAAACCCTGCTGGTGGCCATCCTGCTGGTGGTGCTGGTGGTGTATTTCTTCTTGCAGGACTTCAAGGCCACACTCATCCCGTCCATCTCAATCATTGTTTCGTTGGTCGGCACCTTTGCCTGCCTTTCCCTGGCAGGCTTTACGCTGAACTTGCTGACGCTCTTCGCCCTGGTGCTTGCCATCGGAACGGTGGTGGATGATGCCATTGTCGTAGTGGAGGCCGTGCAGGCGAAGTTCGATGCAGGCTACACCAGCCCCTATCAAGCGACCAAGGATGCCATGAGCGACGTGACGATGGCCGTCATCTCCTGTACCTTTGTGTTCATGGCGGTGTTCATTCCTGTCAGCTTCACCGGCGGCACGGCAGGTATCTTCTATACGCAGTTCGGCGTGACGCTGGCCACGGCAGTAGGCCTGTCTTGCGTGAGCGCCCTGGTGCTCTGTCCCGCCCTTTGTGCCATTATGATGCGGCCGGCCAGCGATGAGAGGCGTAAGGGCTTCTTCGGAGCCATTAACTACCGAACCCGTCTTGCCTACGAAGCCACCTATTCCGCCATGATGGAGAAGTATACCAACGTGTTGCGCCGCATGGTGTCGCGTAAGGTACGTTTCTATGTTTGCTTCGGAGCTTTGGCCGTCGCCATTGTCGGCGTGCTGTTCTTCGCAAGCCATCTGCCTGGCGGACTTGTTCCATCGGAGGACCAGGGCGTCTGCATGATGAACGTCAGTGCCGTCCCCGGCAGCAACGTGGCTGCCACATACGATGTGATGAACAAGGCACAGAAGATTATCGAGGAAGTGCCCGAGGTGAGGGATTACACCAAGGTGGCCGGCTACGGATTCATGTCGGGTCAGGGAACATCCTACGGCATGTCTGTCATCCGCTTGAAGAACTGGGATGAACGCCAGTACGGCTTGGGCTTCGGCATCGTAACGCTTGCGCTCTTGGCTTTCATCGTATCGCTTGTGGTCGCAATCAAGAGCCTGTTCAATAAGAAAAGCATCGTCAAGAAGATGCTGATAACAGTCTGCTTTGGCGGTTTGGCCGTCTTGGCTTGCTTGAACTATCATCCTCTTGACAACATGATGAGCTCGAGCACGATGGTGGCGAATGCGAAGTTGAATGCTCGCCTGCTGAAGGAGATTCCCGAGGCGCAGTGCTTTGTGTTCGAGCCCGGCATGATTCCCGGCTACGGCATGGGTTCCATTGAGCTTCAGCTTCAGGACAAGACAGGTACGGCCGACAAGGCGCTCTTCTTCGACTACACCAAGAAGTTCATTGCCGAGCTGAGCAAACATCCCGAAGTGGGCCGATGCATCACCACCTACGAGCGCAACTTCCCGCAGTTCGAGGTGGAGGTTGATGCCGCTCAGTGCAAGCGGGCAGGCATATCGCCCACAGCGGTGCTGGGAGCTTTGGCAAGTTATTGTGGCGGCTCATACGTCAGCAACATGAACCAGTTCTCGAAGGTCTATCGTGTCATGCTTCAGAGCAATCCGCAGAGCAGAACCACGGAAGGCGACCTGAACAACATGTTCATCCGCAACAATGGGCAAATGGCTCCGCTGAGCCAGTTCGTCAAGCTCAAGCCCGTGCTTGGCCCTGAGATTGACAACCGCTTCAACCTGTTCAGCTCCATCTCCGTGAACGTGGCAGCCAACACGGGTGTCAGCAACACCGAGGTGATGAAAGTCATTGAGCAGGTACACAAAGAGGTGTTCCCCGAAGGCTACAGCTATGAGTTCGGCGGCATGGCTCGCGAGGAGGCAGGAACCATCGGCAGCTACGACACCTACCTCACCTACGCCATCTGCGTCAT
>CAMKTM010000192.1 GCA_946415695.1 uncultured Prevotellaceae bacterium
GATGCGTGCGATGGGCAGTTCTATCTCCTTGCCCGCCGTCATGATGAGGTCGCCATACTCGTCGATAACCACCACGATATAGGGCATGTATCTGTGCCCGTTCTGCGGGTTGAGCTGGCGTTCGCGGAACTTCTCGTTGTACTCCTTGACGTTTCTGGCATGAGCTTTCTTAAGGAGGTCGTAGCGTTGGTCCATCTCGATGCAGAGGCTCTTGAGCGTCTGAATGACCTTGTTGACGTCGGTGATGATGGGTTCTTCCACGTCTTCGTTGCCTTCCACCTGAGCCAGAAAATGGTTTACGATGGGGGCATAGAGGTTGAACTCCACTTTCTTCGGATCGACCATGACGAGTTTCAGCTCGGCGGGATGCTTCTTGTAGAGGAGCGACGTGATGATGGCATTGAGGCCGACGGACTTACCTTGTCCCGTGGCACCGGCTACGAGCAGGTGCGGCATCTTGGTCAGGTCGGCCATGAAGACTTCGTTGGTGATGGTTTTGCCGAGGGCCATAGGCAGTTCGTAGTCTGTCTCCTCGAACTTGCGGCTGTTTATGATGCTTTCCATCGAGACCATCTGCGGCTTGGCGTTCGGCACCTCAATGCCGATGGTGCCCTTGCCGGGAATGGGGGCGATGATGCGGATGCCAAGTGCGCTGAGGCTCAAGGCGATGTCGTCTTCCAGGTTGCGAATGGTGCTGATGCGGATGCCGGGGGCAGGGGTTATCTCGTAGAGTGTGATGGTGGGGCCGATGGTTGCCTTGATGCTGGAGATTTCCACTCGGAAGTTGCGCAGTATCTTGATGATGCGCTCCTTGTTGCTGTTCTGCTCCTCCATGTCGATGGCACTGGTGGTGTCGTCGTAGTGTGTGAGCAGGTCGATGGTGGGGTACTTGTAGTTTTCAAGGTCGAGCTTCGGGTCGTACTTCTCCAATGCTCTGCCGTCCGTGAGGTTCGCTTTCTCCGGCTCTTGCCCCACGATAACCGTCATGTCTTCCGCCTCGGCTTTCTTTTCTGCTTCCAATGTGGGCGTATTCGTAGCTGTCTCGCTTTCTTTCTTTTTCCCGGCTATGGTGAAGTCTATGACGGTAGCAGTCTGTGAAGGTTCGTCGGAGAAAGGCGTGCGTTTCTCTTCCTCCTCTTCCTCGGGCGTTACTTCTTCGCTGTCCGGCATCAGAGGGTAGTCCACCTGATGATTGTCCTCAGGCTTTTCTTCGCCCGTGCTTTGTTTGTTATCCCGCATGACTTTGTGCCTAATCCACGTGATGGCTTCGTCGCTGAGATAGAAGACATAGAGCAGGGCAGAGAGGATGAAGATGAGCAGTGTGCCGAGGCTGCCAACCTTTTCTATCAGGAACTGTAGTTCGTTACGGCCAATCATGCCTCCCCAAATGATATAAGTGTCCTGAACCAAGTTGGGGAAGAGGTGGACGATATATGCGGCGAAGGCAGAAGTCCAAACCATCACAATCATGCAGTTGAGGAACCAGAGGTGGAGCCGCACCTTGGCAAAGCCCATGATGCGGATGCTTGTGGCAAGTATCAAGACGGGTATCAAGATGCTTGACACGCCGAAGGTGTTGTCTGTCAGCCAATGCGCTCCCCAGAAGCCGAAGTCGGCGAGCCAGTTCGTCGCCATGACAGTGTCGGAGTGCGGGCTCAGCAGTTTCATGTCTTCATCTCCTGTGAAAAAGATATGCGAGATGAGGGCAATAAGAATTGCCAATGAGAGGATAGCCAGCACGGCGCCCCATACGAAGCGAAGGTTGTCCTTGTGCTCTCCGCGTACTTCGGGGTCAACATCGCCCTTGCCCAAGATGTTGGAACGCGTCCAGTTCAGCGTGCGTAACCAGGCAGGCTGTGGCTTCTTCTTGCGCCCGCCGGCTGTCTTGCCTGCAGGCTTGTATTGTCTTACGCTTTTCTTTGCGTCCATCGTAGAATCGTCTTCTTAAGCTAACGTTAGTCCGCTGAATGGTGATATTTTGGAACTTCCCCTTTTGCTTTCATCCCATAGCGTGTTCTTTGCTGCATCGTGACGCAGCAATTGCTTGTACATGTAAAAGCAATTGCACGTACATGTACAAGCAAACAACATGCCGTGCCGTATCATACGATTTATTGTTGTCCTGTATCAGATTTCGTTGAACTCGCGATGAATTATCGGGTGCAAAGGTACGAAGAAAAGTTGAGAAGTTGATGGGTTGGAAGGTTAAAAAGGTTGAAAACCCCTTTACATTCCCTTGAAGTGCTGCGTTATCTGGCGGAAGAGGTGGTGGCGCGTGTTGCCGCCATAGATGCTGTGGTTGCGATTCGTATAAGTGAGTTCGCGGAAATCCTTGTCAGCCTGGACGAGTGCTTCGGTGTATTCTGCAGCATTGCGGAAATGGACATTGTCGTCGGCAAGGCCATGAATAAGTAGCAGTTTGCCGCTGAGCTTCGAAGCACGACTGATGGGGCAGACGTCATAGCCCGTGCCGTTCTCATTGGGCGTGCGCATGAAACGTTCCGTATAGACGCTGTCGTAGTAGCGCCAGCTTGTGGGAGCAGCAACAGCCACGCCGGCAGCAAAGACGGGACGCCCCTCGCTCATGCTCATCAAAGTGTTGAAGCCGCCGTAGCTCCAGCCCCAGATGGCGATGCGATTCTTATCGACATAACTCTGCTGACCGAGCCATAAGGCTGCCTCTACTTGGTCGTGGCTTTCCAGCTGGCCAAGCTTTAGGTAGGTGCTTTGCTCGAAGTCACGCCCTCTGCCACCTGTTCCTCTACCATCCACGCAAACCGAGATGAAGCCTTCCTGCGCCAGATACTGCTCATAGAGGCAGCCTCCCATGTTGCCGGCGCTCCAGCTATCTACAACCTGCTGGCTGCCTGGGCCGCTGTACTGGTGCATCACGACGGGGTACTTCTTGCTCTGGTTGAAGTCAGCCGGCAGCACCATGAAGCCGTTGAGCTGGACGCCCTCTGGCGTGGTGAAGGTGAAGAACTTGCGTTCGCCGAGCCTCAATCCTGCGAGTTTCTGGCGAAGGGCAGCATTGTCCTCAAGCGTGCGGAGCGTTTTGCCGGAGGCATCGCAGAGGGTGATGACGGTGGGCGTGTTGAGGTCGCTCCATGTGTTCATGTAGTAGCGTAAGCCTGTGCTGAAGATGGCGCTGTTCCAACCGGTTGAAGACGTGCTAAGGCGAGTCGATTTGCCCTTTGCATCGCTCTTATAGACACTCTGCCTCATCGGGCTTTCCTGGTTGCTTGCATAGAAGACCGTACCCGTCTTGCTGTCGTAGCCATAGAGTGCCTTCACCTCGAATGAGCCGCTTGTGAGCTGACGCCGCAGCGTGCCGTTCTGGTCGTAGAGATAGAGGTGCTTGTAGCCACTGCGTTCGCTCATCAGGACAAAGCCGCCTTCAACGACCTTGAAGTTCTTGAGTGTTTCTTCGGGCACATAGCATTCGGCTTGTTCCCGGACGATAACGCGGCATTCCGTGCTGCGCGGATTGGCAAGGTAAATGTCGAGTTGATTCTGATGGCGGTTGAGGGTGAGGATGAGCAACTTCTCGGCATCGTCGGTGAAGAAGATGCGCGGCACATAACCGTCCGAGGCGATGGGCAGTTGCATCTTGCGGATGGCACGGCTTTTTATGTCGAAGCTGTGGATACTGACCGTGCTGTTCCTCGCTCCCGCGATGGGGTATTTGTAGTCGAATGAGCCAGGGTAGTCGGCATAGTCTTTCTTTTCGGGATTCATGCCCTTGTACCAGGGGAAACTGAACATTGGCACTTCCGTCTCGTCGTAGCGTATCCAGGCAATCATCGTGCCGTCGGCATTGAAGTCGAATGCCCTCGCAAACGAGAACTCCTCTTCGTTCACCCAGTCGGGCTTGCCGTTGATGACTTTCCCGAACTCGCCGTCCTTCGTGATTTGGCTTTCGCTGTTGTTGAAGAGCAGCTTGACGAGGAAGAGGTTGCCCTCGCGGACAAAGGCCACCATCGTGCCGTCGCGACTCCAAAGGGGCTGTTCCTGCGGGCCGCCTTCGCTGAGGTGTGCCAGCGTATGGTTCTTTACATTGTAAATATAGTATTCTGCCGTTTTGCTGTGTCGGTAGATGCCTTTTGTCTGGGTCTGTATGAGGATGTTCTTTTCGTCGGGCGACATCTGATAGCCGTCTATTCTGTCCAGCTTCACACGGTTTCGGATGTTGTCAACATCGAAGAGCACTTCAGTCTGTTCGCCTGTGCGGAAACTGTGGCGGACAATCTGCTTGCCGTCTCGCGAAAGTTGGCTGTAGCTCTCGCCGTCGAGGAGTGGCGTCACCCCGGAAATGCCTTTTGCAGAATACGCCCCGCCAGTCAGGTCTTTCAGCGTCAGCCCGTCGGCCAGGCAGGGGAGAACAAGCACATAAGAAATCAGGAATAAAAGAAAACGTCTCATCATGTCATTTACGATTTAATGATTTACAATTTACGATTTTCATGTGAGTGCGATGAAGTTTTAATAGCGCTGTAGCTTGTTTCGGAGGTGTCCATGTCATAGATTCGCTATTTCTGCAGAAGCTCATCCCGCGGGTCTGTTTTAAGAAGGGCGTGGCCTTATTTCAATAAAGGCGTGCCTCGTTGACAATAAAGGCGTGCCTCGTTGGCAATAAAGGCG
>CAMKTM010000193.1 GCA_946415695.1 uncultured Prevotellaceae bacterium
CCGACGAGTGGCGCGGCAAGCGCTTCGTCCTGGTGGACGACGTAATGACGACCGGTTCCACTCTCGCCAATTGTGCCAAGGCCATCCTTGACGCCGACCCAAGCGCGGAAATAAGCATCTTTCCCCTTGCATTGGCATGTAACTAACGAAAAAATCCTGCTTTTTCCTTCTTTTGGGGATTACCAGATTTTGATTTTTGAATTAATCGTCGTACCTTTGCAGTCGCAAAACAAAAAGACATGACGCTACGTTACCATAATTTGGAAATACACCAAATCAACTCCATTCATGCTTTTCATAAATGGGGACGTAGCTGTCAGCATTAGCAGAAACGGCAGGCGAGGCAAGAACAGCCCGTCGCCTCTTCCGTTTCCCTGAATTTCCAACTTACATTATTCTTTTTTATTATTATGAGCAAGACATCCCTGCTCACGGTTGCTGTGCTATTAGCAATCGGGGGCAAAACAGGGAGGCTGACTGCTCAGACCCGTACGCTGACCATGTCGCTGGAACAGCTTTTCCGTACGGCCGACGAGCATAATACCTCCATTAAGAGTTTTGAATCTGCCATTCACGAGGCCGAGGCAGGCGTGGCAGCAGCTAAGGCTGAACGGCTGCCCGACGTGGACGCTTCGGTCTCCTTCTCGTATTTGGGCGGCGGACGCATCATGGATCGCGACTTCTCGAATGGCTTTGGCGTACACATACCGCACTACGGCAACAACCTTGCACTAACGGCTCAGTTGCCCATCTATGCCGGTGGAGCCATAGAAAGTGGCATCAACCTGAGCCGATTGGCACAGAAGATGGCTGAGGTCAATGCCATCGACAACAGACAACGCGTCAGGATGATGCTCGTCAACTACTATCTGGGACTGCACAACCTGAAGAACCAGGAACGTGTCTTCGACGAGAACATCGCCCTGACAGCCACCCTCATCGACCACACACAGAAGCGGCAAAGCGAAGGCGTGGCTCTGCGCAACGACTTGACGCGCTACGAACTGCAGATGGAAAGCTTGAAGCTGGGACGCACACAAGTGCAGAACCGAGCACAGACCGTCAATCATCAATTGCAGGCGGCCCTCGGCATTGAGCAGGACATCGAGATTCTGCCTACCGAAGCCTTCGAGCAGGAGGGAACAACGGATGAGGGGAAAGCTGAGGCAACGGAACAGTTCTGGCAAGCCGAGGCAACCGACAACTCGCCAGCCCTCCAGCGCTCGCAACTCGGTATAGACATGAGTCAGCAGAAGGTCAAGCTCGAGAAGAGTGCCCGAAGGCCTTCCGTTGCCCTTATTGCAGAGGAACATCTCGACGGCCCTATCACCTTCGAGATTCCCAACCTCGATAAGAACATCAACTACTTCTTCGTAGGCGTAGGCGTGAAGTACCGTTTCGGCTCACTCTACAAAAACAACAAGAAGGTGCGACAGGCACGCCATGCTGCCGAGACTGCCAAACAGCAACACCAGACTGCTATGGAGGGAATAGAGGACGCAATACAGGCTGCCTACAACGACTACCTGACAGCTCAGGCCGAGCTTGCCACGAGCCAGAAAAGCGTGGAGTTGGCCACACAGAACTACGACGTGATAAGCAACCGTTACAACAACGGCCTTGCCCTCGTGACAGACATGGTGGATGCCGCCAACCAACGCCTCGACGCACAACTCCGCCTCGTGAACAGCCGCATCAATGTCCTACTGAACTACTACAACCTGAAGTTCCTGAGCGGAACACTTTAACTTCTATTATATTATATTATGGAAAAGCATAGACTAACTACCGTCATCTACAATTGCGTCATCGTCGGCTTCCTGCTGGCTGGCGCTACCATCGTTACACTTCAGTTCGTACACCTGGGCAACGTGGAGTACACCGACAACGCCCGTGTCCGTCAGCACATCACGCCGCAGAACACCCGTGTGGAAGGCTTCATTCGCGAGGTGCGCTTCCATAGCTACCAACAGGTACACAAAGGCGACACACTGGTCATCATCGAGCCGGCCGAGTTCCGCCTCCGTCTGGCACAAGCCGAAGCAGACTTGGCCCGTGCAGAGCAAGGCAGCAAGGCAACAGGCAGCAGCATCCACACGACGGAGGCCGACATTGCGGTGACGGAAGCCGGCATCGAAGAGGCTCGTGCACAGATGGAGAATGCCAAGCGCGAAGACAAACGCTTCGAAAAGCTGCTCGGCGAAGATGCCGTCACGCGTCAACAGTACGACAACGTCCACACGGCTTACCTCTCGGCAAAGGCTCGCTACGAGCAGGTCTTGCGTTCGCAGACGGCTCAGCACCTCGTTAAGGCCGAACAACAACATCACCTCTCGGCTGCGAATGCTTCGCTGGAGGTGGCTCGTGCAGCCGTGGACCTGGCAAGGCTGAACCTCTCCTATTGCTACATCACGGCAACGTGCGACGGTGTGCTCGGCACGAAGGATGTGCAGGAGGGACAGCTCGTCCAGCCCGGGCAAACGATGGCAAACATTGTCTCCGGTGAAGAGAAATGGGTGGAGGCTAACTTCAAGGAGAGCCAGATGCACCACATCCACGTCGGCTCTGAGGTGAAGATGACGGCAGATGCAGTTCCCGGCGTGGAGTACAAGGGCCGCGTGGAACGCATCTCGGATGCCACGGGTTCGGCCTTCTCTCTTCTGCCCATCGACAATGCCACAGGCAACTTCGTGAAGGTGGAACAACGGGTAACGGTCCGCATAGCGTTGGAAGGCAACGAGGCAAACAGGCTGGAACGACTGCGAGCAGGCTACAACATGGAATGCAAAGTGATGTACTGAGATGCTGCCACTACCTCCTCCCCCACCAGCGGGCATGGGTTTCATGATGCCCATGTTCCGACCTTGGGTGCCCAAGCGCATCCAGCCCTGGATATATGTCGTGACGGTGTTCTGCGTACAGTTCACCAGCGGCATGTATCTGGGGGCGCTGGACAGCATTCGCGGCACCACGAACTTTATGATAGAGGATCTGCTGATGCTGCTCTTTGCAGGACTGGCAGGCATGGCCATCTACTTTCCGATGCTCTTCCGCATGAAGTTCCGCTTCACCAACCAGCAACTGCTTTGCGGAGCTGCCATTACCATCGGCGTCTGCAACCTCATCACTATGCACTGCCAGTCGATGCCCGTCCTGCTCGTGGTCTGTTTCGTGGCTGGCATGGCAAAGATACAAGGCACGTTCGAGTGCATGTCGAACATCCAACTCTGGATTACGCCACGCCGCGACTTTGCAGTCTTCTTCCCCGTCCTGCATATCGTCCTGCTGACAGCCATCGAAGGCAGCGGCTTCCTGGCGGCTTGGTTTGCCCATCACTTCACTTGGCAGATGATGCACATCTTCACGGTAGGCACCATGTCGTTCATCCTGCTCACACAGCTCTGCCTTTGCCGCCCGTTCTGTCCCATGCCACAACGCTTGCCCTTACGCGGCATCGACTTCCTGAGCGGACTGCTCATCAGCCTGCTCATGCTCATGGTGAGCTATGTGATGGTTTACGGCGACTACCGGATGTGGATGGACAACCGCAGCCTCAAGCTTCTGGTCGGCGTGTCATTGATGTTGGCTGCACTCATCATGCACCGACTCTCGCACGTCAGCAATCCCTATGTCTCGCTCAGGATATTCTCCTACCGCAACGTCGTACCCATCCTCATCGTGACAGCCATCGGCGAACTTCTGCTGGGCTGCGAGCATACGCTGGAAGAGATCTGGTACGAGGAAGTGGTCGGGCTGGAGGAGCTGACGAAGGAGAAACAATTCCTCTGGGCCTTGCCGGGTGTTTACATCGGCGTCATCATCGACTTGCTCTGGCTGAAAGTGATGAAGTGGAAGGTGTGGAAGTTGCTGGGCATCGGCTTCGGTTGCATCACGGCCTACGCCATCATCATGTACCTGCGGCTTGACGTGAACGCTCCTATCGAGGTGTGGCGGCCTGCGATCATGCTTCGCGGTGCAGCCTACGCCATACTTGCCGCCACGCTCATGTGGTCGCTCGACGAGAGCATCCCCGACCTCGAGCAGTTCTTCATGGGACTTTTCGTCTTTAACATCTTCCACATGTACCTGGCCGGTGCTGTAGGCTACGGCATCTACACAACGCTATTCTCGCACTTCCTCAACGACGATATTGCCCGCTACGGCAGCCAGCTGACTCTTTCGCACCTCGACATGAGCCGCTTCGACATGGGCCAGTTCATGGATTCCTGCTACCTGCACTCCATGATGTCCGTAGCCCTGAAGCAAGTCTATGGCATCGTGGTCTGGACCGGAGGCTTTATGATGATGCTCTTCCTGCTGCTCGACATTCCTGCCGTCCGCACTAATGCCCGCCGTATTCCCCTTTGGCCTGTCTATGGCATCGAAATGCTTTCGCGGATGCGTCCCCTCTATATGCGGTGGTTCAAGAATGAAAGTAAAAACGATTCTGAGCAGTCCTAAACCATACGCCAAGGCGCAAAATGTGACAAAATGCGGTTTGTTTTGAACTTTTTCTTTCAAAAAGTTGCAGGATTGAACTTTTTGCTGTACTTTTGCACCCGGATAACA